>CAVJGY010000124.1:0-4444 GCA_963648915.1 Acutalibacteraceae bacterium
CAGCAAACAGGAAATTCGACCGGCTGTCGGTGCAGGCAAAGCCCCGTTTTTCCAGCTCCTGCTTTGTCCACTGACGTGTCTCGATGATGGCCGAACGGGTCTTGTCGAAGTAGGCAGTGTCTTCCAACGCGGCCTGTCCTGCTTTCAGGGTCAGGCGGTTGATGTTGTAGGGGTTCAGGCTGAATTTGACCCGGTTGAGGTCAGCGATGAGATTCTCATTGCCCATTGCCAGACCCAGACGTGCGCCTGCCAGCTGGCGGGATTTCGAGAAGGTCTGGACGACCAGAAGATTGTCGTACTGGTCGATAAGGGGCACACAGCTCTCGCCGCCGAAATCTACATAGGCCTCGTCGATGATGACGACGTTGTTCGGGTTGGTTTTCAAAATACCCTCAATGGCACTCCGGGGCAGAGCCAGACCGGTCGGAGCGTTGGGGTTCGCGATGACGATGGTCTCATTTCTGCCGTAGTAATCCGCCGGGTCGAGGGTGAAGTCCTCTTTCAGCGGGATGATATCGCTGGGAATGTTCATCAGGCCGCACCAGACGCCGTAGCAGCCATAGGTGATGTCTGCATAGGCCAGCGGGTGGGTTTCGTCGCAGAAGGCACGGATGGCGAAGAACAGGTTCTCGTCGCTGCCGTTGCCCGGCATGATCTGATTTGGTTTCAGCCCGAAGTGCTTCGCCGCTGTGTTCAGCAGGTCGGCACAGGCCGGGTCGGAGTAAAGGCGGAGCTTCTCGACCTCAGCTTTATTGACAGCCTCGACCACCGCCGGAGAGGGCGGATACGGGCTTTCGTTGGTGTTCAGTTTGATGTATTTCTGGTCCTGCGGCTGTTCGCCCGGGGTGTAGGGCGTCACGCCTGCCAGTCTGGGAGAAAGAAATTTGCTCATCGTCAAATCCTCTTATTTATCATACCGAATCGTCACACTGCGAGCATGGGCGTGCAGCCCCTCGCGCTCGGCAAAGTCTGCGATACGGGGCGCGGCCTCTTGTAAAGCCTCCCGGGTGTAGTAGATGAAGCTGGACTTCTTGACGAAATCATCCACACCCAGTGGGCTGGAAAAACGTGCCGTGCCGCTGGTGGGAAGGGTGTGGTTCGGGCCTGCAAAGTAGTCGCCCAGAGCCTCGGGGACGTTTCGACCGAGGAAGATGCTGCCTGCATTTTTGATCTCATTCAGAACGCTGAACGGGTCGTCGACGCAGACCTCCAAGTGCTCGGGTGCGATGATGTTGCAGGCTTCGATGGCCTTGCGCAGGTCGGCGCAGACGATGATTTTGCCGTTGTCGTCGACACTGGCGCGGGCGATGGCCGCACGGGGCAGCTGCGGAATTTGAACTTCCAGCTCCGCCTGAACTGCCTTTGCTAGCTCCTCGCTGTCCGTTACCAGAACCGGGCTTGCCAGCTTGTCGTGTTCGGCCTGACTCAGCAGGTCGGCGGCGACCCAAGCCGGGTTGCACCCGCCGTCTGCCAGAACCAGAATCTCGCTCGGGCCTGCGATCATGTCGATGCCGACCTTGCCGAACACCTTCCGCTTTGCCGTTGCAACGTAGATGTTGCCCGGGCCGACAATTTTGTCCACCGCCGGGATGCTCTCTGTGCCGTAGGCCAGAGCCGCCACCGCCTGTGCGCCGCCCGTCTTGAAGATTTTCGTTACGCCTGCGGTCGCTGCCGCCGCGAGGATGACCGGGTTCACCTTGCCATCCTTGCCTGCGGGAGTCGTCATGACGATTTCAGACACGCCCGCGACCTTGGCCGGGATGACGTCCATCAGGACGGTGGACGGGTAAGCCGCTGTGCCGCCCGGCACATAGACGCCTGCCTTTTCGATGGGGGTGTATTTCTGACCCAGCACGATACCGGGCTTATCGTTCATCACAAAATTCTTGTGCACCTGCTGGCGGTGGAAGGCCTCGATATTTGCCGCCGCCTGACGGAGGGTCTCGAGGAAGTAGCCGTCCATTCCGGCAAAGGCCTCGTCGATCTCCTCCTGCGTGACCTG
This sequence comes from Acutalibacteraceae bacterium, assembly GCA_963648915.1. Lineage (GTDB taxonomy): Bacteria > Bacillota > Clostridia > Oscillospirales > Ruminococcaceae > Faecalibacterium. The sequence continues at coordinate 2,003 of CAVJGY010000124.1, forward strand.
CAGGTTCTCGATGTTTGCGCCGTCGAATTTCAGCGCGTATTCCTTCAATGCGGCGTCGCCCCGTGCGCGGACGTCGGCAATGATGCCGTCCACCACATCCTCGACGTTTTTCTCGGCGCGGATGTCACGGTTCAGAATCTCTTCGGGCTTCAAATCTTCAAATCGGTAAAGCTTTATCATTTTGCTTCCTCCTGTTGTTTCAGTGCGCCGCGCAGTTTTTCGAGCATCTCGTCCATTTCCCGGTGCTTAAACTGATAGCTGGCTTTGTTGGCGATGAACCGTGCCGAGATGGGCATGAACTCGGTAACGACCCGCAGGCCGTTTTCCCGGAGGGTCGTGCCCGTCTCGACGATATCCACAATGACGTCCGACAGGCCGAGGATGGGGGCAAGCTCAATGGAACCATTCAGCTTGATGATGTCGATATCCCGGCCAATGGATGCGTAGTAATTCTTGGCGATGTTCACGAATTTGGTAGCGACCCGAACCGGGCGGCTGGGGTCGTCCTGATAATCGGCCGGAGCAGCAACGCACATCCGGCATTTGCCAAGTCCGGTGTCCAGCAGCTCGTAGACGTCCGCCGAAGCCTCGGTCAGGATGTCCTTGCCGACGATGCCAACATCCGCCGCACCGTGCTCGACGTAAATCGCAACGTCGCTCGGCTTGACGAGGAAATACCGGATGCCCGCTTCGGGATTTTCGACGACCAGCTTCCGGGTCGCGTTATAGTCCTCCGGGCAGCCATAGCCGATCTTCGCAAGCAGGTTGTACACCTTGTCGCCCAGCCGACCCTTCGGAAGTGCTACGTTCAGCATGACCTTTTTGGTCTGCTGTTGCTGGACGGGCGGAAGCGGAGCACTCAGGCGGTCCAACTCGTCGAGGTAGACCGCAAAACCGATTGCGCCTGCACCGGGGGTGAATTTCCGGATGAGCAGATCGTACCGTCCGCCCTTGAGCAGGGGACGGGGCAGACTCTTGAGATAGCCTTGGAAAATCAGGCCGTTGTAGTATTCCATCTCGCCCGCAAGGGTCAGGTCAAGCCGGATGCTTCCGCCTGCGGCTTCCAGCGGTGCGGCCAGTGCCCGAAGCTCCTCGGCGGCGTTCCGCATCCGCTCGTTCCGGCAGAAGGCCTCTGCTTTCGGGAGGACCTCGGCGTAATCACCGTTCAGGGAGAGCAGCTCGACCAGCACATCGGCCTCGGAGCTGTCCAGTCCGGCGTTTTCCGCCGCCGTCCGAAGCTCGTGGGCGTTCTTCGCCCGAAGCTTTTCCAGCAGGAGAGGACGCATCTCGTTCGGGACATTCAGTGCGTCCAGCAGGCCGAAGAGATATCCCATATGGCTGATCTCCAGCACCCACGGACTTCCCAGCAGTCCCAACGACTGCGCCGCCAAACAGACCGCCTGCCGGACCTCGGCCTCGCCGACACTGCCCAGAAGCTCCAAGCCCATCTGGGAAATTTCCTTGAAGGTGTGGCTCTCGGCCGACGGGCGATAGACGTTTTCATGGTAGTAGTAGCGAAGCGTCTCGCCCTTTGCGGGCTGAGCCGTCTTTGCAATGGAGAGGGTCACGTCCGGCTTGAGTGCCAGCAGACGGCCATCCAAGTCGGTGAAGGTGATGACCTGCTCCGACGACAGAAAGCTCCGGTTCTCCTGATACAGGCCGTACTCCTCGAACCGTCCCATGTGGTACTTGCGGCATCCTGCATCCTCATATAACGCCCGCAGTGCGAAGGATGCCCGCTCCTTGGGCTGTAAACGCGAAAGTTCAAACTCCATTTCGATTTCCCCTTATCCCATTTCTGTATCCGGCATTCTGCCGTTGACCCCGCGGGTCACCTTCCCATGTGATTCTGTGTTTATTTTACTTTATCTTGGTAAAGTTGTAAAGCATGAAAGTGACAGTGTTTCCGTTCTGCACCCTCATTTTTCTGTGCGTTCCGCTAATCGTCCGCCAGGCGAAAACAATCCGGATAGCAAAACACCCCGCACCATGTGTTGGAGCACATCGTGCGGGGCAAGCTATCGTTTTTTGTTATGCGGGCTTCTTCGCCGCAAGCTCCTTGACTTCGTCGAGGGACAGACCAGAATCCTCCGAGATTTCTTCCAGCGTCATCCGGCCTCGTGCAATCATTTTTAATGCAGTTTCTACACTGGCCTTATGTTTTGCTTCCTTTGCCGCCTCAAATGCGATCTCTTCAAACGCTCTGCACATCTGTACTCGACCTCCTTCAGTCTCTTTCAAATATCGCACCTCTTCGGCGAGAAGAGGGTTCAGTATCTCATCTGCGTTCGTACAATTCAAACCTATCATATCTTCGGCAAAAAATCAAGCTGACAGGCGTTCTTTTTACAGCAAACTGCCCCTCCATCCTTTTCAGACAGAGGGGCAGTTCATCTTCATTTAAAATCAGCCCAGCAATGCCAGCACGCCGCTCTTAGGGCG
>CAVJGY010000125.1:0-4440 GCA_963648915.1 Acutalibacteraceae bacterium
TCTATGACACGATGGTTCGCATGGGCCGCGGAAATGAGAGCCTGCTCGTGCCCTATGTGGACAGCAAGGGCAACTTCGGCAAGGCATACAGCCGGGACATGTCCTGCGCCGCCGCCCGTTACACCGAGGCAAAACTCGAGGGCGTCTGCGAGGAGCTGTTCCGAGACATCGACAAGGAGACCGTCGATTTCGTTCCCAACTACGACGGTACGACCACAGAGCCGACCCTTCTGCCTGTGACCTTCCCGACCATTCTGGCGAACAATACGCTGGGCATCGCGGTCGGTATGGCCTGCAACATCTGCTCTTTCAATCTGGCCGAGCTGTGTGCGACGACTGTTGCCCTCATGAAGGACGAACACCACGACATCGGCACGACCATGCCCGCACCAGATTTCGTAGGCGGTGGACAAATCATCTACGATGAAGCCCAGATGCGGGAGATTTTCGAGAACGGACGCGGAAGCGTCAAGGTACGTGCAAGATACAACGTCGTGCCGGGCGAGAACATGATCGAAATCACCCAGATCCCGCCGACGACCACCGTCGAAGCCATCATGGACAAAATTGCCGAACTGGTAAAGGCGGGCAAAATCAAGGAGATCAGCGACATGCGCGACGAGACCGACCTGAACGGCCTCAAGCTGACCCTTGATTTGAAGCGCGGCGTCGACGCGGATAAGCTGATGGCGAAGCTGTTCAAGACTACCCCGCTCGAGGACAGTTTCAGCTGCAACTTCAACATTCTGGTATCCGGTCAGCCCCGCGTCATGGGCGTCCGGGAGATTCTGAAAGAGTGGGCGGCCTTCCGCACCGAATGCGTCCGCCGCCGCACCTACTACGACCTCCACGGCAAGGAAAAGCGTCTCCACCTGCTCCAAGGTCTGGCCGCAATCCTGCTGGATATCGACAAGGCGATAAAAATCATCCGTACCACCGAGGAGGAGACCGAGGTCGTCCCCAACCTGATGATCGGCTTCGGTATCGACGAGATACAGGCCGACTATGTGGCGGAAATCAAGCTCCGCCACCTCAACCGGGAATACATCCTCAAGCGGACGAGCGAAATTGAACAGCTGGAAAAGGACATCGCCGACCTGAATGATGTGCTGGCACGGCCTTCCCGCATCCGTCGCATCATCATCAACGAGCTGAACGATGTCGCGAAAAAGTACGGCAAGCCCCGCCGCAGTGAGATTTTGTACGATGTTCCGAAGGACGACGGTGCACAGGAAGAGGAAGCCGTGCCGGATTATCCCGTGACCGTTTTCTTCACCCGCGAGGGCTACTTCAAGAAAATTCCGCCCCAGAGTTTGCGCACGGCCGGTGCGCACAAACTCAAAGAGGGCGACGAAATCATCCAGCAAATCGAGACGAGAAACAACGTCGAGGCGTTGTTCTTCACCGACAAACAGCAGGTGTACAAAGTCCGTCTCGCCGAGCTGGAGGATGGCAAGGTCGCTCAGATGGGCATCTATATCCCGGGTCGGCTTGGAATGGACGAGGGCGAAAACATCCTCTCGATGGTCATTACGGGCGACTATGCGGGCTTCATGTACTTCTTCTTTGCAAGCGGCAAGTGCGCAAAGATTCCGCTGTCCTCCTACGCCACCAAGCAGAACCGCCGGAAGCTTCTGAAAGCCTACTGCGACAAAGAACCGCTGGCCGTGATGCTCTATCAGGCCGAGGAGACCGAGCTTGCCATCCGCACCAGTGCAAGCCGGATGCTGTTAGTCGGCACGGCGCAGATTGCATCCAAGACGACCCGCGACAGTCAGGGCGTGGCGATCGTCACCCTGAAAAAGAACCAGAAAATCACCTCCGTCGTCCCGGCGGACACACTGGAACTTGCAAACCCGCACCGCTATCGTGTGCGCAGTCTGCCCGCAACAGGTGCACTCATCCGTGCAGAGGACGAGGGTGAACAGATGAGCCTGCTGTGAGTGGGGGAGTCTGTCGGATATTCCTCTCGCAAGTGAAACGGGGCATTCCATCCCCCGCCCTACTGCCTACGGCAGCAGGGTCCCACCCTCCGGACACTTGCTCGTGAAACATCCGGCAGACGTCCGGTCAGGCGGCAAGGGACTGCGAATGGAATATCCGAAGGGGCGTTATCGCTCGTTAAAGAAAGAGAAAACTATGCAGAACATTGATTTGATTTGTGTCGGCAAGCTGAACGCGAAATATTTTGCGGAGGGCGTCGCCGAATATCAGAAGCGTCTGGCGGCCTTTGCGAGCTTCCGTATCATCGAGCTGCCGGAGGAGAAGATCGAGGAGAAGAACGCCTCGGATGCTGTTGTGAAAAAAGCCCTCGACAAGGAGGGCAAGGCCATCCTCTCAAATGTCCGGAAGGGCGCGGCCATCGTCGCAATGTGCATTGAGGGCAAGCAGATTTCCAGCGACGAGCTGACGCAGTTCCTCGCTGACCGTGCCAACAGCGGCGCGGGCGATGTCGCCTTTGTCATCGGCTCGTCGCATGGCCTGTCCGATGAGGTCAAAAAAGCGGCGGCACTCAAATTCAGTATGGGACGCATCACCATGCCCCATCAGCTTGCCCGCCTCGTCCTCACCGAACAGATTTATAGAGCGTGTACCATCAACGCAGGTATGAAATATCATAAGTAACTTTACAACTTCCTCAAAACATGATAAAGTAAGGACATGCGGCAGTCGGGAAAGCTGCCCGAAACAACAGTAACGACACGGCAAGCCAGCCGCGGACGGAAAGGATGTTATTACAATGGAACAGAGCGAAAAGACCCTTGATATGATCGTCAACCTCTGCAAGAACCGTGGTTATGTGTTCCCCGGTTCTGAGATCTACGGCGGTCTTGCAAACAGCTGGGATTACGGCCCTCTGGGTGTGGAATTCAAGAACAACGTCAAGAAAGCATGGCTGAAGAAGTTCGTGCAGGAAAGCCCCTACAACGTCGGCCTCGATGCGGCCATCATCATGAACCCGCAGACATGGGTGACGACCGGACATGTTTCCAGCTTCTCCGACCCGCTGCTGGACTGCCGCGCATGCAAGGCTCGTCATCGTGCCGATAAGCTGATCGGCGAGGAGCACCCGGAGGTCAATGTCGACGCAATGAGTTTCGACGAGATGGACGCTTTCATCGCAGAGCATGAGGACATCGTCTGCCCCGTCTGCGGCAAGCACGACTTCACCCCCATCCGTAAGTTCAACCTGATGTTCAAGACGGCCATCGGTGTTACCGAGGACAGCTCTTCCACCTGCTATCTCCGCCCGGAGACTGCACAGGGCATCTTCGTCAACTTCGCGAACATCCAGCGCACCACCCGCCGCAAGCTGCCGTTCGGTGTCTGTCAGGTCGGTAAGGCCTTCCGCAACGAGATCACCCCGGGCAACTTCACCTTCCGTACCCGTGAGTTCGAGCAGATGGAGTGCGAGTTCTTCTGCAAGCCCGGCACCGACCTCGAGTGGTTCTCCTACTGGAAGGACTACTGCGAGAACTGGCTGCTGAGCCTCGGCATCAAGAAGGAGCACCTGCGCCTGCGCGACCATGAGCCGGCAGAGCTGGCCTTCTACAGCCGTGCGACCACCGATATCGAGTATGCCTTCCCGTTCACCGACTGGGGCGAGCTGTGGGGCATCGCAGACCGTACCAACTACGACCTGACCCGCCATCAGGAGGCATCCGGCAAGAGCCTCGAGTACTTCGACTCCGAGACCAACGAGCATTATATCCCGTATGTCATCGAGCCGTCTCTGGGCTGTGACCGTGTGGCTCTGGCCTTCCTGTGCGAGGCATATGATGAGGAGCACCTCGTCGACGCCAAGGGCAAGGAGGATGTCCGCACCGTCCTGCGCCTGCATCCGGCACTCGCACCCTATAAGTGCGCTGTCCTGCCCCTGAGCAAGAAGCTGGGCGAGAAGGCAATGGAGATCCGCAACGAGCTGAGCAAGTACTTCATGGTCGACTACGACGATACCGGTTCGATCGGCAAGCGTTACCGCCGTGAGGACGAGATCGGCACGCCGTACTGCATCACCGTCGACTTCGACACCGTTGGCGACGAGGCAAAGGGCATCGTGGCAGACAACTGCGTCACCGTCCGTGACCGCGACACCATGGAGCAGGTCCGTATGCCCATCAGCGAGCTGAAGAGCTATATCGAGAGCAAGATCGAGTTCTAAATCGAAACGATAAAAAGCTCCTGTCTGCGAGAAATTGCGGACAGGAGCTTTTTGCGTCAGAAGCGCAGGAAAAATAGCTCCGCCATTGCATTTTTGGCGGAGCTATGGTATACTCTAAACAGAGAGAATGCTGTCCGGCAAACGGTCAGCACCTTCCCGGCTAGTCACTTATAAAAAATGACCGCACCAGTTGGAGCAAGGGCGGTCATTTTTTATTGTTGAAAATCTTCCACGCGATATCGAACATGCCGAAGCCGACCGTTGCAAGCAACGTCAGC
>CAVJGY010000126.1:0-4406 GCA_963648915.1 Acutalibacteraceae bacterium
CCAAGGAAGTCATCGAGAAGTAATTTCTTCCCAAAGCAGAGTTTTTGAGGGCTGCATGTTCCGTAACTGGGGCGTGCAGCCCTCTTTTATTGCATTTTGTAAAGTCGAAGCCGCTCTTATTTGGCTGAATGCACAAAAAGAAAGGCGAAGCTTTGTTTTTCAGTTGACAAACAAAAAAAACCACGGTACAATAGGGGAGTCCTCAGTTCGAGGGCAGTTATTCATTCAAGCCCCTGGTAAGCTTACGATCAGCGCGATGGTCCCGAAAAACCAAAGGTATGGTTACAATCCTTCCGTGGGCAAGATAAACAAAGAGGAGATACTACTATGTTTGAAGACAAGACTTTAGTTTGCAAGGACTGCGGCAAGGAGTTTGTTTGGACTGCTGGTGAGCAGGAGTTCTACGCATCTCGCGGCTTCGAGAACCAGCCCCAGCGTTGCAAGCCCTGCCGTGACGCTCGTAAGAACGGCGGTGCTCGCAGCAACAACGGCGGTGAGCGTCAGATGTTCGATGCTGTCTGCGCAGCTTGCGGCAAGGCTTGCAAGGTTCCCTTCCAGCCCCGTGAGGACCGTCCGGTCTACTGCTCTGACTGCTTCGCTCGCATGAAGCAGAACTAAGCTTTAGCTACAACTGAAGTTCTGAGCCTCCTCTGCCACTTGGCAGGGGAGGCTTTTTTGGTTTCTTCCAATATCTACTTGCAAAATACCCTACCTTTGGGGTATAGTATAGACAGAGCGGCATTTCTGGCCGCAAATTACCCAGAAGAAAGGATTTTCAACCATGTTTGATATTTTTAATATGCTCAAGAAGGACGAGGAGACCCCTGCCATCAAGCAGGTGACCCGTGAGACCATCATCGGCGATATTCTGGATATGGATCAGTCCACTGCTCCGTATTTCATGGAGATCGGTATGCACTGTCTGGGCTGCCCGGCATCCCGCGGCGAGAGCATCGAGGAGGCCTGCGAGGTCCACGGTGTGGATTGTGATGAGCTGATCGAGAAGCTGAACGCTCATCTGGCATCCAAGAAGGCGTAAGTGCTGCCGACACTGGATGCGCGTCTGGCCGCCGCCGCTGAGCTTGTCCGCCCGGGACAGCCCGTGGCCGACATCGGCTGCGACCACGGCAAGCTGACTGCAGTGCTGGCCGCCTCGGGAAAATTCCCGAAGGTCATCGGTGCAGACCTGCGCCCCGGCCCGCTGGCAAAGGCGAAGCAGACGTTGGAACATGCAGAGTGCAAAGACCGCGTTGAGCTGAGGCTCGGCGACGGTCTTTCTGTGTTATCGCCGGGAGAAGTGGGAACGATCGTGCTGGCGGGCGTTTCGGCGCAGACGACGTGGGAAATTCTCGAGAAAGCCCCGTGGGTGTTCACGAAGGACGGCCCGCGTCTGGTGCTCGTCCCGGCGACCCGGCACAGCGACCTCCGCCGCTGGCTCTGGCAGAACGGGTTCGCGCTCGTGGCCGACCGCCCGGTTCAGGCCGCTGGCCGCTGGTATGCAGTCATCGCCGCCGAGTACACGGGCGAAAAGCATGAACCGACCTTTGCTGAGTGCCTGTTCGGAAAGACAGGGGACTATCCCGAAGGGGCAGATTACGCCGCATGGCAGAAGGCGAAGCTTCCGCGCTTCCGTCTCGGCGTGCCCGATGGAACACCGCTGGCGGAGGAGATCGACGCGCTTTTGTGAGGGAAAAATTATGGCAATTACGGTACAGCGAATTTACGAAGAAATGACCCGCATCGCGCCCCCGGAGCTGGCCGAGGGCTGGGATAATGTCGGCCTGCTGGTCGACTGCGGCGGGATGGTCGAAAAGGTGCTGGTCGCGCTGGACATCACCCCCGAGGTGGTGGACGAGGCCGCAGAAAAGGGCTGCGGACTCATCGTGTCCCACCACCCGGTGATCTTTTCACCGCTCAAACGGCTGTCGCCGGACGATGTGCCGTTCCAGCTGGTGCAGAAGGACATCTCGGCGATCTGTATGCACACCAATCTCGACGCGGCCGAGGGCGGCGTGAACGAAGTGCTGTCGGGGATCTTCGGAATGCGGGAAATGCAGGTCTTTGCTGAGGGCTGCGGCCGTGTGGGGGAGATCGACTCCATTTCCGTTCCGGAGCTGGCGAAAAAGGCACAGACTGAGCTTGCCAAGCGGTGCAACCTGCCCTTGGACGGCAGTGAACCGGTTCAGGTCAAGTATGCCGACGCCGGAAAGACCGTGCATCGTCTGGCCGTTATCAGTGGTGCGGGCGGCAGCATGTTTGAGGACGCTATTGCACAGGGGGCAGATTGCCTGCTGACGGGCGAGGCGAACCATCACCACGCCTGCGATGCGAAGCGGCTGGGGCTGTCCCTCATCGCGGCGGGACACTATGCCACCGAATTTCCGGTGACGAAGGCTGTCGCGGAAAAACTCCGCATGGCCTTCCCGGGATTGGATGTAGCTGTCAGCACCGAGAACCGCGACCCTTATACTTATTTATAATATATACCTATAAAGGGCTTCCCCTTGAGGGGAAGCTGTCGAGCATTGCGAGACTGATGAGGTGAAAACGAAAAGTACAGCTGCCGTAACACCTCATCCGGCACTAACGTGCCACCTTCCCCTCGAGGGGAAGGCTTTTTTGTAATGAGGTAAAGTGAGGTAATAACTATGGCATTGGATGCCGCGACGCTGGCGTTGACGGCGGCGGAGTTGAAAACGACGCTGACCGACGCGAAGATCGCAAAATTGTTTGAGCCGACCCGGGACGAGCTTGTCATCACCCTGCGCACCCGGACGGACACCTACAGCCTCCTCCTGTCGGCACGCAGCGGTTCAGCGCGCGTCTGCCTGACGGAGGAAAGCTTTGAAAACCCCGAAACGCCGCCCTCCTTCTGTATGCTGATGCGGAAGCACCTGACCGGAGGCCGTCTCATTGACGTTCGGATGGAGCAGGGCGACCGCATCGTCTACTTCGAGTTCCTCTGCACCAATGAGATGGGTGACCTTGTCCACAACATCCTCTGCGCGGAGCTGATGGGACGGTACTCGAATCTGGTTCTGGTGCAGAATGGGAAGATCATCGACGCATTGAAGCGGGTCGACTTCGAGGACAGCGATGTGCGTCAGCTCCTTCCCGGCCTGCCCTACACCACCCCGCCCAAGCCTGCCCGCCCGGACTTCCTCGCGGTCAGCTCGGCATCCATCGTGGCGATGGCCTGCGAGCGTGACCTGCCTGTGGCGGACGCCCTGAACAAGACCGTCGCGGGCGTCGGCCCGGTGGTCTGCCGGGAAGCCGCATGGCGTGCGTTCAACGGGGAGCATCTGCCTGCGAACGAGCTGACCGAGGAGCAGAAGCGGAAGCTGATGGCGGCCATCGACGAACTGAAGGAAATCTATGACGCGGGCGGCTGTCCGTGCAGTGTGACTGCGCCCGACGGAAAGCCTATCGAGTACACCTTCTTTGAGCCGCAGCAGTACGGCGAGAAATATGAGATTCGGAAATGGGCGTCCTTCAACGAGATGTTGGAGGGCTACTACGCCGAAAAGGATCGCGCCGAACGTCTCCGCACCAAGAGCAAGGAACTGCACAAGGCCGTTCACAACATGTATGAGCGTGCTGTCCGCAAGCAGGCGGCACGTCAGGAAGAGCTGGCCGCCAGCGGAAAGAGCGAAAAGCTTCGTCTGTACGGCGAACTGCTGTCGGCAAACCTCTATCTGGCCGAAAAGGGCATGAAGAGCATCACCGTGCCCAACTGGTACGATGAGGGCAAGGAGGTCACCATCCCGCTCGACCTGCGGTTCAGTCCCAGCCAGAACGCCCAGAACTTCTTCAAGAACTACAAGAAGAAGCAGACGGCAGCGCGGATGCTGGTCGACCTGCTGGCTGAGGGTGAAAAAGAGATCGCCTACCTCGAGACGGTCCTGTATGAGGTCGAGTCGGCCACGGGTGAGGCTGCACTGAACGAAATTCGCGCAGAACTCAAGAGTCAGGGCTACCTGAAATATTACAAGCAGCGCGACAAACGCCAGAAGCCCGCCGACTTCCTGCGGTTCACGTCCAGCGATGGGTTTGAAATTCTGGTCGGTCGGAACAACGCCCAGAACGACCGTCTGACCCTGCACACCGCACGCGGCAAGGACCTGTGGTTCCACGTCCAGAAAGCCCCGGGCAGTCATGTCGTTGTCATGAGCCACGGCGAGGACATCCCGGACACCACCAAGCAGGAGGCCGCAGAGCTGGCCGTGATCTATTCCAGTGCGTTCAAGGCGGGCACGGCCGCAAAGGTGGCCGTCGACACCACCGAGGTCAAGAACATCTGGAAGGCCAACGGTGCAAAGCCCGGCATGGTGCTGTATGAGGTCTACACGACCGTCTACGTCACCCCGCGGGAAAAGCTGGCAGAGCAATTGAAAAAGAAGTAAAAT
>CAVJGY010000127.1:0-4358 GCA_963648915.1 Acutalibacteraceae bacterium
GGCTGCGGTTGGGCGCGCGCTCCGAGCCTTTGGTCACGTTGTCACTTCTCATGTTATCCTCCATAATAAAAGGCTCTCTCCCGGAGGAGAGAGCCTGTCGGGTAGTCTCTGCCAAACTCAGCTTCTTTCGTCAGCCGCGCATTCTCCCCCAGTCACCTTCGGTGACAGCCCCCTCCCGGAGGGGGCCTCTGGCGAAACGGGACAGCTTACCGTCAGAAGATGAAATTTTATGGAATGCCAAAGCCTCCCTCCTCGAGGGAGGTGGCACGCCGCAGGCGTGACGGAAGGAGTTTCTTACTTCTTCAGCCAGCTCATCATGCTGCGCAGCTCTGCGCCCACCTTCTCGATGGGGTGCTCGGCCTCCATGCGGCGCTGAGCGAGGAAGTGGACCTTGCGGCCGCCGTTGGGGCTCATCTCGGTGAGGAACTCGGAAGCGAAGGTGCCGTCCTGGATCTCGGTCAGGACCTTCTTCATCTCCTTGCGGGTATCCTCGGTGATGAGACGCTTGCCGGTGCGGTAATCGCCGTACTCAGCGGTGTTGGAGATGGAATAACGCATCTTGGAGAAGCCGCCCTCGTTGATCAGGTCAACGATCAGCTTCATCTCGTGGCAGGTCTCGAAGTATGCCATCTCGGGAGCATAGCCAGCCTCGACCAGAGTGTCGAAACCAGCGTGGATCAGCTCGCAGACGCCGCCGCACAGAACTGCCTGCTCGCCGAACAGGTCGGTCTCGGTCTCCTCCTTGAAGGTGGTCTCGAGGATACCTGCGCGGCCTGCGCCGATGCCGGAAGCATAAGCCAGAGCGATGTCCTTTGCCTTGCCGGTGAAGTCCTGCTCAACGCAGATCAGAGAAGGAACGCCGTGACCCTCGACATACTGGCTGCGGACGGTGTGGCCGGGGCCCTTGGGAGCGATCATGATAACGTCGACATTCTTGGGTGCGACGATGGTCTTGAAGTGGATGTTGAAGCCGTGTGCAAAGGCCAGAGCCTTGCCCTCGGTCATGTAGGGAGCGACCTGCTTGTTGTAGATGTCAGCGCACAGCTCGTCCGGAACCAGCATCATGACGACGTCGCCAGCCTTAGCAGCCTCTTCGACCTCCATGACCTTGAAGTTGTCGTGGGTCTCAGCAAACTTTGCTGCCTTTTCCCAGTGGCCGGAGCCTTTGCGCAGACCAACAACGACGTTGACGCCGCTCTCAGCCAGATTCTCGGAATGGGCGTGGCCCTGGCTGCCGAAGCCGATGACAGCAACGGTCTTGCCGTCCAGCACGCCGAGGTTGCAGTCGGAATCGTAGTACTTCTTGATGGCCATGATAGTAGTCTCCTTTTTGTTTCTTTAAATATAATTTTCTGAATCGATTTTATTTTTTCGCTCATCGTCGGAGCGGAAAATCAGGTTTCGGCTCTCCTGTCAGGAGAGCTGTCTGCGAAGCAGACTGAGAGGTTATTTCGTCGGGCACTTCGTTCCCGGAAGGGGGAACTGCATCTCGCGGATCTCCTGCGGGGGCTTCTGGATGTGCTGGTGCATTCCGCCGCGTTCAATGGCGGTGACACCCGTGCGGCAGAGCTCGAGGATGTGGTAATCCTCGAACATCACGAGGAACGCGTCCAGCTTGTCGGGCTTGCCGAGAAGTTCGAACACCATACTGTCCGGGGACAGGTCGATGATCTTCGCCTTGTAGATGCTTGCAATTTCCCGCAGCTCTGCGCGGTTGTGGACGTCGGCCTCGACCTTGAGGAGGAGCAGCTCCCGCTGAAGGGTCTTTTCGTTGTCCAGAACAAAGACCTGACGGGTGACCTCGAGACGCTCGGTCTGAAGGATGAGCTGCTTCAGTTCCTTGTCGCTGCCGGTGACGGCGACCGTGATACGGCTGACGGTGGGGTCGTTGGTGGCCGAAACGGTCAGGCTGTCGATGTTGAAACCGCGTCGGCAGAACAGGTTGGACACCCGGGCAAGAACGCCGCTCTGGTTGTCCACCAGCAGGCTGATGACCCTGCGCTGATTGGATTCCATGTCGTTGTGTCCTCCTTATTTCATAATGATATCGTTGATGTCGCCGCCGCCCGGGATCATCGGCAGGACCTTCTCGTCCTTGTCGATCATGCACTCGATCCAGGTCGGGCCTTTCTGGGTCAGGGCGTCTGCAAAGGCGGCCTGGAACTCGGCGAGGTTCTCGCAGTGATAGCCCTTCAAGCCGAAGCCCTCGGCCAGCTTGACGAAGTTGGTCTTGCGGTGGGGGTCGGTCTGGGAGAAGCGTTTGTCGTAGAAGGCGGTCTGCCACTGACGCACCATGCCGAGCACCTGATTGTTGAAGATGACGGTGATGATGGGCAGCTCATAGCTGACTGCAGTGCAGGCCTCGTTGAGGTTCATGTGGAACGAACCATCGCCCGTGAACATCACGACACGCTGGTCGTTGCCCAGAGCGACCTGTGCGCCGATGGCCGCGCCATAGCCGAAGCCCATCGTACCCAGACCGCCGCTGGTGATGAAGCCGCGGCTCTTGGTGTGGCGGATGTACTGTGCCGCCCACATCTGGTGCTGGCCGACGTCGGTGACGTAGACCGCCTCCGGGCCGCACTGGTTGCAGACCTCGCCGATGACCTGATGGGGCATCAGACGGCTTGCGTCGGAGATGGGGTGGTAGTCCTGTGCCTGCCACTCGCGGATCATCTTCATCCAGTCGGGGTGTTTCTTTTCCTCGATCTGGGGAAGCATCGCGTTCAGGACATAGGCGGCGTCGCCGACGATGGACAGGTCAACGTCCACGTTCTTACCAAGCTCGGAAGCGTCGATGTCGATCTGGATGATGGTCGCATTCTTCGCGAAGGTCTTGGGGTTCAGGGCGACACGGTCGGAGAAGCGCGTGCCGACTGCGATCAGAACGTCGCAATCTGCGATGGCACGGTTCGAGGTGTAGCAGCCGTGCATACCGATCATGCCAAGGCTCATCGGGTCACCGTAGGGCACAATGCCCGCACCCATCAGGGTGTAGGTGGCCGGAATCTCGGCCTTGTGGAGCAGGTCGCGGAGCGGCTGGCAGCTGGCCGCCGAACGGACACCGCCGCCGAAGTAGACCAGAGGACGCTCGGCCGCGTTGATGATGTCAGCCGCCCACTTGATTTGTTTCGGGTCGAAGGTCGTCACGGTGCGGATCAGCTCCGGCTGCTTGGGGGTGAACTCGCAGACATTCGCGGTCACGTCCTTGGGAATATCCACCAGCACCGGGCCTTTGCGTCCGCTCTGTGCGATGCGGAAGGCGGCACGCATGGTGTCGGCCAAGTCCTCGACCCGGCGCACCGTGAAGTTGTGCTTGGTGATGGGCTGGGTAATGCCCTCGATGTAGACCTCCTGAAAGCTGTCGCGGCCCAGAGCGGGCGTTGCGACGTTGCCCGTAAAGGCGACCATCGGGACAGAGTCCATATAAGCGGTGGCGATGCCGGTGACGAGGTTGGTCGCGCCCGGGCCGCTGGTGGCCAGCACGACACCGGTGCGTCCGGTGGCGCGGGCATAGCCGTCTGCGGCATGGGATGCGCCCTGCTCGTGCGCGGTGAGCACATGGTGGATGCGGTCGGAGTTTTTATACAGCTCATCGTAAAGATTCAGCACTGCACCGCCGGGATATCCGAAGATGGTGTCCACGCCCTGCTCACAAAGGACCTCAACAAAGATCTGAGAACCGTTCAACTGCATGGTGAGTTTCTCCTGTTTCCTATTCCTTCTTGAACACTTACACTTTTTTGAAAGCACAGGAGCTTTTAAAAGAAAAGGCCCCTGTCCCCTGTAAATCAAGAGACAAAGACCTTGAACAATACAAGCTCTCTGCGGTACCACTCTCGTTGATGCGGCATCTTCCGCACCCTCTCACGGAGTTCCAACAAACCCCTGCAGGCTAACGGCTGCGTCCGGCTCTGCTTAACAGGCATTTTCGCCCTTGGGCAGGCTGCTCCGGGAGGACTTCCCATATAAGATACCTGCTGTCTTGCAGCGTCCGACAGCTCTCTGAAAAGTACGACTTATATGCTACTTTTTCCCATCTGTGCATTTGTTTGGGTTTATTATACTATAAATCGGGCTGTTGTCAATCGACGATTTGTAAAGTGAATCTGCGGAAACATGAAGATAATTGAACACCCTTGCGCAGTCCAGAAGTTCGCGGTATACTTTTAAATACTTGCGCGCTTATAAAAATAAGAGGGAATACTAAAGAGGAATATTTTATGAAACTCCGTGAATGGAACGCCCATCTCCATGGGCTTGTTGTTTTTCGTGCCCTGCTGGATGACCCGGTGGTGGCGAAGTTGGTCGACCTGACCGACCGAATGGAGGCCGGAAGCCGCAGCATGGGCACGGTC
>CAVJGY010000128.1:0-4336 GCA_963648915.1 Acutalibacteraceae bacterium
GGTCGGCAACATGAAGAGGATGCCGTAGAAAAACGTCCTTCGGGTGGACAGGATGACCGGGTGTCCGAAGCTGCTGATCTTCCGGGTCAGGAGCGAGTAGACCGCCCAGACCAGTGCGGCAGCGACGGCCAGAAGATCGCCGAGAGGGTTCAATCGAAGCTGAGAGCCGTTGAAGCTGATGCAGGCGATGCCCGCCATTGCCGCCAGAAAGCCGACAAAAAACTGCGGGTGGAGATGCTCATCGGACTTGGTGAACCAGTGGGAGAAAATTGCGGTGAAAAAGGGTGCGACTGAAATGATGACGCCGACATTGGAGGCCATCGTATAGGTCAGGGCGATGTTTTCCAGCAGGTAGTACAAACAGATGCCGCAGAGTCCAGCGGCGGCATAGACGCGCTCTTGGCGGCGGTCGGTCTGGAGCTTGTGGGGGCAGATGATCAGCAAGACGAAAAAGCCCAGCACAAAGCGGAAAACAAAATTTCCACAGGCTGGAATGCGGCCAGCAGGATTTTCGTGGAAATGAAGGTCGTGCCCCAAATCAGAATCGTGAGCAGTGCGGCCAGATGCCCGACGGCGGGATGGGAGTTCATAGGGATTTGTCACCGTCCTTTTTGGTCTGAAAGATCTCCCGGTAGACGCCGGGTGCAAGTCCGATAAAGCGGCTGAAATAATTGGTGAAATGACTTTGGTCGGAAAATCCGGTCTGCAGGGCGGCTTCGATGGGAGAAGCACCCTGCTCCAAAAACTTTTTCGCCTTTCCGATGCGGATGTTTTCCAAATAGCGATAGGGTGTCACGCCCTTGGTCTTGGTAAAGGCGCGAAGCAGGGTCGATTTGCTCAGACCGACGTGACGGCAGATTTGGTCGAGACAGAGATGCTCGGCGGAGTGCGCTTCCATAAAGGCACAGGCGGTCTCGATTTCGCCCGGGCATTCGGGGATGGACTGCTCGAACGGCTGGCCGTAATGCTGGATGAGCAGGGAAAGGAGAAGGAAAAGTGCTTCCTCCTTCTCGAATTCGGCAGAGCCGCTCAAAATCAACGAATGCAGGATGCGCAGACAGCAGGCGGCTTCCCGGTTCTGAATGACGGTCTGGGAAAATCCGGGCAGGCCGGGACGACCTGTGATCTCCTCGGACAACGCCTGTATGGTCGCTTTTGGGATGTTCAGGCTGCGGTAATCCAGCGTTCCGCCGTCACTCTGGGCGCAGGCGTGGTTGTCGCCGGGATGAAAGAGCAGGATGTCGCCCTTCTGAATTTGGTACTCCCGGTTTTTGCAGGACAACCAGCGCGTGCCCTCCTCAAGGAGGCCGATGACGTAAGCCTCGTGGAAGTGGTTGGGAAAGGGCTGGGCGATGCCCTCAAAATGGTAGGCTTCCAGCCGAAGGTCCTCGTCGTAGACGATGGTTTTGACTTCTTTTTTCATGAAAAGCTCCTCCCTGTCGGCTTTCAGTGTACCATAGAATCGGATGGATGGCTTGTAAAATATCTTCAAAATGCAAACAGCAAAGAAGCCCCTGCACGAATGCAGAGGCTTCTTTCTTGGAAAAAACAGAATGGGGAGAAGTTGTCAGCAGATATCAGAATAGGTGATGAGCTGGACGTGGTGCTCGTCAAGCCAAGCTTTCATGGCCGGGTCGGTCAGCATCGCGACCTCCTTCGGGCGGGGCGTGACGAGGGAGGAATGATCCATCAGGTAGTCGTCGATGTAGCCGGGGTGACAGATGAACATCGGACATTCGCTGTTGTTATACTGAGATAGGACTGCTCTTTTCAGACTTTCTACTGGGTCATAATCCAGTTTCATACTTTCCATCCGGACGATGAAAATGACATCCTTAAATCGTATGCCGGTCGGTGCATGGCTGGATGGGAGATAGGGCAAGTCATATTTTTTTGCTATGAGCTCCAGTGCATTGTTTAGATTTTCACTTTTCACAGCGTGTGCTTCAAAGTAGTGAGGTTTCTCTCCGGTCAGTTCCAGATACCGCTGGTACTGCGCTTCGATCTCCAAAACCATCTCGTCCAGGGAGACAATTTCTTCGCCTTTTTCCACGCTTCCCGGTAGGTACGACTGTTTTTCAAATCGCCGTTTTCGTCCAGCAGACTGGGAATCTTCGCCGGGTCTGCGCAGGGCTTGCCAAGGCAGACATTGGTGTGCATCCCGAAGCAGACGCCTGAACCTTTCAGAAGGTCGACGCCATGTTTACTTTCCGGCATGTTCGGCATGACGCCCACCGAGCCAATGATGCCGTTCCACACGCTGTCGGCGATGCCGTAGTTTACACCTCGGCAGTAGCCCACATCGTCTGCACGAATCAGAATCCGTTTTGCCATAAATCGATGCTCCCTTTTATGCTTTTAAATTATGCCTTCAAATCTTCTTTGTTGAAGCCAAACAGATAGGTGAGAGCCGCAGTGCCAAACATCGCAATCATGCAGGAAATCACGCCGTTCACAAGGTTTGCTGTACCGCCGCCTACATAGCCAGCCAGATTGAGGAAGTTGGTTGCACCCTTTACATAAATCGTTACATGGGTCAGACCTGCGTACAGACCACCCAGACCGCCGCCGATTGCCAAGGCGATGAAAGGCTTCTTATACTTGAAACCGATGCCGTACAGAGCAGGTTCAGTGACGCCGCCGAAGAATCCAGAGATGAAATAGCTCAGTGCAAGACCCTTCTCGGACTTGTTTTTCAGACGGAGGAACGCACCCAAAGCCAGACCGAAAGCTGCCCAAGTTGCACAGCAAGCAGATACCATAACGAACTGGTCGTAGCCGTTAGACAGCAAGCAGGTCAAAGCGAACACATTCAGAGGCGAGTGCATACCTGTCATAACAAGGAATTCCCAAGCAGCAGCTACAAGTGTGACAGCTGCAAAGCCGCCGACATTGCCAAAAGCGACCAGTGCATTGCCCAGACCATCGCCAAGGACAGTACCCAGAGGAGCTAGCGCACAGAATTCGATGGGAACCATGACTGCCATTGTCAGGAAAGGAGCAAAGATAACGGAAAGACTATCCGGCACTACTTTCTTAAAGAACTTGTAAATGTAGCTCATGACCCAGACGGTCAGAACGATGGGAAGTAGGGAACGCGAATAGTTCTTTGTGATGCAGGGGATGCCATAGACGGTGAAGCCCTCTGTTCCGGCCAGTGCCACAAAATCAGGTGAAATCAAAATTGCACCCGCATACATTCCTAAGCATGGGTGAACACCCAATTTTTTAGCGGCAGTATAGCCCAAATAAATCGGCAGGAAGTAGAAACATCCATCATACAGGAAGTCCAGAAGGACGTATATGTTGCTTTCTTTTGTGAAAAGACCCAGCATACTCGGGCCGCCAAGCACCATGATCGTCCGGAACATGGATGCTGTCACAAGAATGGGAATCAGCGGCTTCATGCAGCTGGACATATAGTCCATGATGTTTGTGCCGATTTTTTTCGGGGTCGGCTTTTCTTTCGGCTTGTCCAGATTTTCGTCGATGGATGCTTGTACTGCAAAGCCGCCCATCTTGCAGACTTCGTCATAGACTTTTGATACATTTTGGCCGATGATGATCTGATACTGACCGCCGGAACGGGCAACGCCCAAAACGCCGGGAATCTTTTTGACCTCTTCATCGTTGGGAAGGTTCTGATCTTTCAGGGTCAGGCGAAGGCGGGTCATGCAATGGACAGCGTCCGAAACATTGTCCACACCGCCGACGGCTTTCAGGACGTCTTCGGCAATTTTTTTGTTGTTTGCCATGGTGAAATCTCCTTTTCTTTTCAGATGCGTGAAGCGATATTGTTATCTTTTATCCCTTCCGCCGGGCCCTGCGGAAAAAATAAAAACCCTTCAAACAGCCGGTGCGGAAAGGCATCGACTGTGTTGAAAGGTTAAGCTCCCTTGCGGGATAACAATCCTTTTGAAAATAGATTTTATCGAGACGGAGCATCAAAGCTCCTGCGAGATAACGCGGTTGATGTGCATGATGAGGTAGAGCTTTTCTTCCTCACTCAGCTCGACCTCCCAGTTGTGCTGCAAATATTCGTTGATCTTGTCTACACAGTCCGAGACGGAACGGTACTCGTTTCGGGTGGATTCGTAAATTTGCAGATTCGAGCTGTCGATGGGGGTCTTTTCGCGGACGCGTTTCAGCAAATACTGAACATGGGTCGCGAAGCGGGCATAGTTGAAGGTCTTGCGATGGATGGAGACGTTCAGCTCGTGCTCGATGATCTGGGTCATCCGCTCGAGGATGGTCTCGTATTCCTCTTCGGCGTGAAGCTCGGGGGTGTCGGCAGAGCCGCAGCTCGCGTTGATAAGGTGCATTGCGACACCCTGCA
>CAVJGY010000129.1:0-4300 GCA_963648915.1 Acutalibacteraceae bacterium
TCTACAATTTCTGAAAAAATCTGAAATCGCTTATTTCTGGTGCTTCTGGCCGAAGCGGTACTCCTTGCCCTCGCGGATACGCTGGATGTTGGAGCGGTGCATATAGATCACCATCACGCCCATAATGAGCGCACCCGCCACGCAGACGAGCATATCACCCACGGCGATATGCCGGATCAGGCAGTACACCAAGGTGAGGACGGGATAGGCTGCGGCCATCGTCACACTGCCCAGCGAGACCATACCGGTCGGGATGAGGCAGGCGAGGAAGATCAGAGCCAGAAACGGCAGCAGGATCGGCTGGATCGCGAGGATCGCACCGCCTGCCACAAGGACGCCCTTGCCGCCCTTAAAGCCGAAATAGAGCGGCTTGAGGTGGCCGACGACCGCAAGGATGGCCGCAAGATACACGCCCAAATAGGACGAGACGCTTGCGCCTGCGGGCAGGTAGCCAAACAGCCAGCGGCCAATGCAGACCGCCAGAACGCCCTTGAGGACGTCGCCTGTTGCGGTCAGAGCAGCGGCCTTTTTGCCAAAGGTACGGAGCATATTCGTCATGCCCGCCGCACCGCTGCCGTGGTTGCGGACATCATCGTGATAGAGATACTTGCTGATAAGGATGCCCGTATCCACGCTTCCCAGCAGATAGGCCTGCGCCGCCGTCGCGAGGACGATCAGAACCGTCATCATAGAACTGACGCCTCCTTCTTATACATCCTTCGCGCGGACCTCGCCTGCGCCGCGCTCGCGGACGACCAGACGGATGGGCGTATGCTCCAGACCGAAGTTTTCGCGAATCTGGTTGATGATATACCGCTGATAGCTGAAATGGAACAGCTGCTTCGAGTTGACGAAGGCCACGAACGTCGGAGGACGGGTGGAAGCCTGGGTCAGGTAGAAGATCTTCAGGCGGCGGCCCTTGTCGGAGGGCGGCTGCATCCGGGCCGTTGCACGGGCCAGCATCTCGTTCAGAACGCCAGTCGGGACACGCGCACCGTTCTGTGCATCCACATCGCGGATCAGCTGCATCAGCTTGTTGACGTTGTAGCCCGTCTGTGCGGAGATAAAGATGATAGGTGCATAGCCCATGAAGCTGAAGCACTCGGCATAGCCGCGACGCTGCAGCTCCATCGTGTTGGTCTCCTTGCCCTCGACCGCATCCCACTTATTGACAACGATGATGCAGGCCTTGCCCTGATCGTGGGCATAGCCGGCCACCTTGCTGTCCTGCTCGGTGAAGCCGACCGTTGCGTCGACCAGAATCAATGCAACGCGGCTGCGCTCGACAGCGGCCAGTGCACGGACGACCATATAACGCTCGAGGCCGTCGGTGATGTTGCTCCGTTTGCGCAGACCTGCGGTATCGGTGAAGATGAACTTGCCGTAGGCGTTGTCCACCGGAGTATCGATGGCGTCACGGGTCGTGCCTGCTTCGTTGGCAACGATCATCCGGTTCTCGCCGAGGATGCGGTTGGTGAGGCTGGACTTGCCGACGTTCGGACGGCCGATGATAGCGACCGGGATACGGTCCTCCTCCACAACGGTATCGCTGAAATCGAGGTGTGCGCAGACGGCATCCAGCAGGTCGCCCGTACCGTGGCCGTGGACGGACGAAATGCCCATCACCTCGTCAAAGCCGAGGTTGTAGAACTCGTACAGCTCCATCGGGGTCTTGCCGACGTTATCGCACTTGTTGACGGCCAGAATGACCGGCTTGTGGCTGCGGCGGAGCATGTGTGCAACGTCCTCATCGGCGGCGGTCAGGCCGTCGCGGACATCTACGACCATGATGATACAGTCGGCGGTGTCGATGGCGATCTGAGCCTGCTCACGCATATGCGCCAGAATGCCCTCGGTCGCCTTCGGCTCGATACCGCCGGTGTCCACCAGCAGGAATTCGTGGCCGCTCCACTCGCAGTTTGCAAAAATGCGGTCGCGGGTGATGCCCGGCGTATCCTCAACGATCGCCAGACGTTGACCGCAGAGTTTATTGAACAGGGTGGACTTGCCGACATTGGGGCGGCCCACAACTGCTACGATCGGTTTGCTCATGGGGATTCCTCCTTTCATAAAAGGGGTCAAAACAAATAAAAGCCTTATCGTTTCCGGCGCGAAATATGCAGGCCGCTGCGAAGCAGTGCCTTCGCCTCCTCGCCGCCGCTGGTCGGCAGGACTTCCACCTTCACACCCAGCCGTTCCGACAGCTGCTCCAGCGTGACGTCATCGAGGAACACATCCTTTTCTTCCCGGAGCATGACCGACGGAACGCCCAGCGTCCCGCTCGTCAGCTTGCCCTTGCACTGGTCGATGATGTCCGTCGCGGTCACCAAGCCAGCCACGCCGACATTTCCGCCGAAGAAATTGTTCTTGATGGGATGCACCGTGACCTCGATCATCGGGTACTGGCGGTGCAGCTCGGCCATCATCTCCTGAATCAGGGGTGCGGCCATCGTTCCGGTGACGACATCCAGCTTTTTACTTCCATAGATGCGGTGGGGCTTTGCCAGCTCCTCGAGGAACTCCTCTTCAAAAAGCCGCATCATGCCGACGCCGTTTTCCAGCTGGTCGAAGTCCTCATAGAACTCGGCCGGCGGGATGGGACGCTCCGCCTTGAGATACCATTCATCGCTCGGGTAGATGATCCGCTTGCCGTGCCGCTTCTTGCACTCGTCACCGAACGCTTCCATGATGTCGATGACCTCCGCACTCGTCTCCTTATCAAAGGGGACTTGCGGGTAGAGGTTCTTGCGGTAATCGGTCACGCCGCAGGGAACGGCGGCGATGCTCTGCACCATCGGGGTCAGCTCCAGCAGGTCGGTCAGCGTCCGGCGAAGCTCGTCGCCGTCGTTGACGCCCCGGCAGAGCACCAGCTGACAGTTCACTGCAATGCCTCCCTCGACCAGACGGGGCAGGTATTTCAGCACCTCTCCGCCCCGCTTGTTCGCCAGCATCCGGACACGGAGCTGGGGATTGGTGGTGTGGACGGAGATGTTGATGGGCGAAATGTGCATCTTGATGATGCGGTCAATCTCGTGGTCCTGCATATTCGTCATGGTGATGTAGTTGCCGAACAAAAAGCTCAGACGCTCATCATCATCCTTAAAGTACAGGCTCTCGCGCATTCCCGGCGGGAGCTGGTCGATAAAGCAGAACATGCAGTGGTTGGAGCAGGAATGCTTCTGGTCGCCCAGATAGGTCGAGAAGTCGCAGCCGAACGGCCCGCGCTCCTCACGGTGGACATCCCATTCCCGGATGCCGTCGGCGACCCTTGCTTTCAGGTGAAAGCTCTTGCTGTCGGTATAGAAATCGTAGTCCAGCGAGTCGTTCAGCTGGTTTTCGTCGACGCTCAGCAGCTCGTCGCCCGGCAAAAGGCCAAGAGCCTCGGCCTCGCTGCCCGCTTCCACTCGTTCGATTTTGATTGCCAAGCTTTCACCTGCTTTCGTTTAAAATAACCGCTCCGCCCATGCAGCGCATCGACGGAGACTTTCAGACAGAACAAGAAGGGGAAGGCATGCGCCCTCCCCTTCTGTACATAACACCAATTATGCCACCAATTACGCGCAAATTAGGCCTTCTTGATGACTTCCTCGCCCTTGTAGTAACCGCAGTTGCCACATGCCTGGTGGGGGAGCTTCAGAGAGCCGCAATTGCTGCACTTGACCAGTGCAGGGGCCTCCAGCTTCCAAACATTGCTGCGACGCTTGTCGCGGCGGGCCTTGGAAAGATGTCTCTTAGGTACTGCCATATTTTTGCACCTCCTTGATGGGTTTCTCAGTTCAGCAGTGATTTGAGGATCGCGAGCCTTGCGTCTGCGGGAGTGGCTTCATCCTCCTGCGGAGGACAGACACACTCTGCCCTCTTTTTCCCGCACCGGGGACACAATCCCGGGCAGTCGGCACTGCAAAGCAGCACCGTGGGGATCTGGAACATGAATTCCTGACCGAGCCATTCGTCCACATCCAGATGTCCTTTTTCGTTGAGCGGAAGGTCGAAGTCCGGGTCGTCTAAGTCCCGTTCCTTCACAGTCCACTCCGTGTCTACCGTCTCTTCCCGGGTCACCGGGTCAAGGCAGCGGGCGCACTCTCCGTGTACTAACGCCGTTGCCCGCAGGGTCATCCGGACCTCGTCGCCGTCGGTCTCTGCATCAAAGCAGGCCGTCACAGGCTGTTCGATCCGTGCTCCGGCAAAGTCCCTCGCAGACAAATCACACTGAAACTCTGCGTGGTAGGGCTGCTTGCCAGCCGCAATAAACTTTCTCAGGTCAAATTGCATAGTACACCTCATAAAAGGCTGCTTTGTT
>CAVJGY010000130.1:0-4251 GCA_963648915.1 Acutalibacteraceae bacterium
CCAACTGCGATAAGATCGTTCCCGGTATGGTGATGGCCGCTGTCCGTATGGATGTCTGGGGAAAACGGCATCTTAGATGCTGTTCATCTGGAGGACGAGGCCCGGTATTTTATGATAAACACTCAGACCTGCCCGGCTTGCCAATGGCTCTCACTCTGGGAGAGCTGGCAATGCCGACAGGCATTGACTGAGAGGGCTATGGAGGATAAAATGAGAAGTGACAATGTGACAAAGGGTTCGGAACGCGCACCGAACCGAAGCCTGTTCTACGCACTGGGCTATACCCCCGAAGAGTTGGAGCGTCCGCTCATCGGTGTTGTGTCCGCCTACAGTGAGATCGTCCCCGGCCATATGAATCTGGACAAAATTGCCGATGCAGTCAAGGCAGGTATCCAGATGGCAGGCGGTACGCCCATCCTCGTCCCGGCCATTGGTGTCTGCGACGGTATCGCGATGGGTCATGTCGGCATGAAGTATTCGCTGGCATCCCGTGAGCTGATCTGCGACAGCGTGGAGACCATGCTGATGGCACATCAGCTGGATGGTCTGGTGCTCGTCCCCAACTGCGATAAGATCGTTCCCGGTATGGTGATGGCCGCTGTCCGTATGGATGTTCCGGCCGTCGTCTGCTCCGGCGGCCCGATGCTGGCCGGCAGCTACGGCGGCGAGGAGGTCAGCTTGTCCAAGATGTTCGAGGCCGTCGGCGCATACAAGGCCGGCATGATCACCGACGAACAGCTCGAGGACTGCACCTGCAACTGCTGCCCGAGCTGCGGCAGCTGCTCCGGCATGTACACCGCCAACAGCATGAACTGCCTCTGCGAGGCCATCGGCATCGCTCTGCCCGGCAACGGCACCATTCCGGCCGTCTACTCCAAGCGTCTCCAGCTGGCAAAGCACGCTGGTATGGCCGTTATGGAGATGGTGCGGAAGGGCATCACCGCCCGCCAGATCATCAACGAGCGTTCCATCCGGAATGCACTGACCTGCGATATGGCACTGGGCTGCTCCACCAACACTGTTCTCCACCTGCTGGCAATTGCTTACGAGGCAGGCGTGCCCATCGACCTGAAGCTCTTCAATGAAATCAGCGCAAAGACCCCGAACCTCTGCCACCTCGCTCCGGCTGGCCCGACCCACATGCCCGACCTGTATGCCGCAGGCGGCATCCCGGCGGTGCAGGCAGAGCTGGCAAAGAAGGGGCTGCTCGACCTCGATGTTCCCACCGTCACCGGAAAGACGCTGGGCGAGAACATCAAGGGCGCACACATCCTCAACGATAAGGCAATCCGCCCCATCGACAACCCCTATTCTCAGACGGGCGGTCTGCAGATTTTGTGGGGCAACATCGCGCCCGACGGCTGTGTCGTCAAGCGCAGTGCAGTTGCTCCCGAGATGCAGCAGCACTCCGGCCCGGCTCGCGTCTTTAACAGCGAGGAGACCGCGATTGCCGCCATCTATGCAGGCGAGATTGTCCCCGGCGATGTCGTTGTCATCCGCTACGAAGGCCCGAAGGGTGGCCCCGGTATGCGTGAGATGCTCAACCCGACCTCCGCTCTGGCCGGTATGAAGCTGGACAAGACCGTCGCCCTCATCACCGACGGCCGCTTCTCTGGCGCGTCCCGTGGTGCAGCCATCGGCCACGTCAGCCCGGAAGCAGCTTCCGGCGGCCCGATCGGTCTCATCGAGGAAGGCGATATCATCAACATCGATATCCCCAACGCAAAGATCACCCTCGAGGTCTCGGACGAGGTCCTGGCTGAGCGCAAGGCAAAGTATGTTGCTCCCGAACCCAACATCAAGACGGGCTGGCTGAGCCGCTATGCCCGGATGGTCACCAGCGCGAACCTCGGCGCAGTGCTCAAGTAAAATCACATAAGAAAATGGCCGTATCGTCCATGCAGGCGATACGGCCATTTTTTGTGCGGTAAAACAGGAGAGAAGCTTACTTCGTGCCGTAGATACGGTCGCCAGCGTCACCCAGACCGGGGACGATGTAGCCGTTCTCGTTCAGGTGGTCGTCCTTTGCGCCGAGGTAGATGTCGACGTCGGGATGAGCCTTGTGCAGGGCCTCGATGCCTTCCGGAGCAGCGATCAGACCGATGAACTTGATCCGCTTTGCGCCGTGCTTCTTGATCTGGGTGATCGCGTCGATGGCACTGCCGCCCGTTGCCAGCATCGGGTCGAGGACCAGAACGTCACGCTCTGCGATGTCCAGAGGCAGCTTGCAGAAATACTCGACGGGCTGCAGGGTGCTCTCGTCGCGGTACAGACCGATGAAACCGACCTTTGCGGCGGGCAGCAGGGTCAGCATACCATCCAGCATACCCATGCCTGCGCGCAGGATGGGGACAAGAGCCAGCTTGCGGCCTGCCAGAACCTTGGTCTTTGCCATGGTGATGGGGGTCTCGATCTCGACCTCCTCCAGAGGCAGGTCACGGGTGGCCTCGTAGCACAGCAGAGTTGCGATCTCGCTCACGAGGTCACGGAACTCCTTGGTACCGGTCTGCTTGTTGCGCAGCAGGCTGATTTTGTGCTGCAGAAGGGGATGCTCAACGATCATAGGGGTCATAACAACACGCTCCTTTTGTTTTTATAAAAACCTCTCCGGCCGGGAAAAACCAGCCTGAGAGGTCGCTGTGTAACTTATCGGTTTTCGATGTCGGCCAGCTTTGCGACGCGGCGGACATGACGGCCTCCCTCGAACTCGGTGCTGAGGAAGATGTCGACCAGCTGGCAGGCAAGGCCGGCACCAACGACACGGCCGCCCATACAGAGGGCATTTGCATCGTTGTGACGGCGGGTGTACTCACAGCTGAAGCTGTCCGAGCAGCAGCAGGCACGGATGCCCTTGACCTTGTTTGCGGCCATGCTGATACCGACACCCGTGCCGCAGAACAGCAGTGCCTTGTCGCACTGACCGCTCACAACGGCGTCACAGGCCGGAACAGCCATGTCGGGGTAATCGACGCTCTCGGTGCTGTGGGTGCCAAAGTCGATGTATTCAATGCCCTTCTCGTCCAGATGAGCCTTGACCGCTTCCTTCAGTTCAAATCCGCCGTGGTCAGCGGCCAGTGCAATGGGTTTTGCCATGATGCTTGTCCTTTCGCTTTCTCGTTTCAGATGTTATGCGTTTTCGGCGTTGCGGGCGGCTTCTGCGGCCAGACGCTCGGCGCGTTCCCGCTCCGCCTGACTCAGCCGATGATAATCCGGGAGCAGAGCCTCGGGCAGGACGGCCTCGCCCCGCTCGGCCATCTGCTTGGCGACCAGTGCCACCGAAGCGGCTCTTCCGCCCCGCAGCGAAGGCGGTACGCAGACCACGCCCGGAACTTCGCCGTATTTATTATAGCACAGAGACGCGCCATCACCAACAAAAAACAGGGGCTTTTTGCAATTTTCTACAAATTGGGCAAGGTCGGCCACGGCGCGGGCGTCGTCGTCCAGCAGACGGTCATGGGTCGCGAGGTCGAAGGCCGCGCTGTACACCTGCGCACGGCGGGCGTCCAGCGCACAGAGAACTGTGCCCTCGCCCGTGTGGGCGGCGGCCAGTGCTTCCAGCGTCGAGACAGGCGCGCAGAGCGTCTCCCGGGGGAAGGCCAGACCCTTGACGGCGGCAAGGCCGATGCGAAGACCGGTAAAGCTTCCCGGGCCTGCATTGACGCCATACAGGTCGATGTCGGCGCAGGTCAGCCCGCAGAGCTTGAGTGCGCCGTCGATGAGGGGCATCAGCGTCTCGCTGTGGGTCATGCCTGCGTCGAGATAGCATTCATACAGCAGGCGGTCGTCCTGCTGGACGGCGACACCGACCGTCTTTCCGGCGGTATCCACGGCTAAAATGTTCATACGTTGACCCCCTCGATGGTGATACGGCGGGTGGTGTCATCCAACCGCTGGATGTCGACCCGGATGGGGTTCTCGGGTGCGAGCAGGTCGGCGAAGTTCTCGCTCCACTCGGCGGCGACGATCGCACCCTGATCGAGATAATCATAGAACCCAGCGGCACACAGGTCGTTTTCGGTCGAAATGCGGTACAGGTCGAAGTGTGCCAGCGGCTTCGGGCCGCGATAGTAGTTGACGATGGCGAAGGTCGGGCTGCTGACGGGGTCGGTGCAGCCCAGACCCTCGGCCAGACCCTCGCAGAAGGCGGTCTTTCCTGCACCCAGACCGCCCGTGAACGCGATAAGAGAGCCGGGAACAAGCACAGCGGCCATTTTCCGCCCCAGTGCGACCGTCTCCTCGCGGGAATGTGTG
>CAVJGY010000131.1:0-1279 GCA_963648915.1 Acutalibacteraceae bacterium
GTCATCCCCTATGGCCGCTACAAGGCGAAGATCAACCACCGCCTCATCCACAAGGCCGCGAAGCAGGGCAAGATGATCCTTGTCACGGCCATCAGCCCGACGCCCGCCGGAGAGGGCAAGACGACCACCAGCGTGGGTCTGGCCGACGCGATGAACGCCCTCGGCAAAAAGACCATGCTCTGCCTGCGTGAGCCGTCCCTCGGCCCGGTCTTTGGCGTCAAGGGCGGTGCGGCCGGCGGCGGCTATGCACAGGTCGTTCCGATGGAGGACATCAACCTCCACTTCACGGGCGACCTGCACGCCATTGGTGCGGCAAACAACCTGCTGGCCGCGATGATCGACAACAGCATCCAGCAGGGCAACCCGCTGAACATCGACCCGCGCCGCATCACCTGGAAACGCTGCATGGACATGAACGACCGTCAGCTCCGCTTCATCGTGGACGGTCTGGGCGGCAAGGTCAACGGCACGCCCCGCGAGGACGGCTTTGACATCACGGTCGCAAGCGAGGTCATGGCGATCTTCTGCCTCGCGACTAGTATCTCCGACCTGAAGGAGCGTCTGAGCAAGATCGTCTGCGCCTACACCTACGATGGCAAGCCCGTCACGGCGGGCGAGATCGGCGCGGCGGGCGCAATGACGGCTCTTCTGAAGGACGCCCTCGACCCGAACCTCGTTCAGACCCTCGAGAACAACCCGGCCATCATCCATGGCGGCCCGTTCGCGAACATTGCACACGGCTGCAACAGCGTCATGGCGACCAAGCTGAGCCTGTCGCTGGCCGATTACGTCATCACCGAGGCGGGCTTCGGCGCAGACCTCGGCGCAGAGAAATTCCTCGACATCAAGTGCCGCTATGCAGACATCGCACCCAGTGCATGTGTGCTGGTCGCGACTGTCCGCGCCCTCAAGAGCCACGGCGGTGTTGCCAAGGCCGACCTGAACCAGCCCAACCTCGAGGCAGTCAAGGCGGGTGCGGCAAACCTCGTCCGTCACATCGACAACCTGAAAAACGGCTTCGGTCTGCCCGTGGTGGTCGCCATCAACGCGTTCCCGACCGACACCCCCGAGGAGCAGGCTTACGTCGAGCAGGTCTGCGCTGAGCAGGGCGTGCCTTGTGTTCTGAGTGAGGTCTTTGCCAAGGGCGGCGAGGGCGGAAAGGCTCTGGCCGAAGAAGTTCTCAAAATCATGGAGGATCGTCCCATCCAGTATGTTTACCCGCTGGACATGCCCATCAAGGACAAGGTAAAGGCCATTGCAACCAAGATCTATCGTGCCG
>CAVJGY010000131.1:1319-4249 GCA_963648915.1 Acutalibacteraceae bacterium
ACGGCAATCTGCCCGTCTGCATCGCCAAGACCCAGTACAGCTTCAGCGATAACGCGAAGCTTCTGGCCGCTCCGACCGGCTTCACGATGGAAGTCCGCGAAGTCCGTCTTGCCGCTGGCGCAGGCTTTGTGGTCGTCATCTGCGGCAACATCATGACGATGCCCGGCCTGCCCAAGAAGCCCGCCGCAGTCAATATCGACGTCGACGCCGATGGCAAGATCACGGGACTGTTCTGATACATCACTCAATATAGCAAAAAAAACGGCTGTGCGCAAGAAAAACGCACAGCCGATTTTTTTGTTATGATTTTACTTGCTTAACCACCGCAGAGCAAAATAGCTATATGCGGCAGAGCCTTCGTAGAGGATGCTGTCATCGAAGCGGACCTTCGGGTGGTGCTGGCCGTAGAGGTAGCCATCCTTGGAGCTGCCCGCCGAGATGAACATGCTGACGGTCGGCACTTCGTGGCTGACGAAGGCGAAGTCCTCGCTTCCGCCGCCCGCCTTGCCGCCGGTGATGGGCGTCATGTCCATCGCGCCCCGTCCCAGAAGGTCGGTCATATAGGTCAGGGCATCGGCCGCGAGAGCCTTGTCCACCACCATGCAGGGGCAGTAGTCGCTGAACTCGACCTCCGCTGTGCAGCGGTAGGCCATCGCGACGCCCTGCGCGATCTCGGTCATCCGCTTCCGGATGAGCGCGCCCGTCTTGTTGTCGGGGTCGGTGGTGCGGATGGTGCCGAACATCTCCGCCGAATCCGGGATGACATTGGAGGCCGCACCCGCCTTGAAGCAGCCCGTCGTCAGAACGCCGAACTCGTTCGGGTCAAGCTCCCGGCCGTTGATCTCCTGCAATGCGATGTGGATGTGTGCCGCCGCCGTGATGGGGTCGATGCAGGCGTGCGGGGTCGAGCCGTGACCGCCCTTGCCGTGAACGGTGATGTGGTACTGCTCACAGCTTGCCATCGTGATACCGCCGCCCGGCACGAGGACCGTGCCCGCAGGCAGGGGCATTCCGGCCAGAACGTGGAACATCACGGCCGCGTCGACCTTCGGATTTTCCAGCAGGCCGTTTGCGATCATGTCGGGCGAACCCTGAAAGATCTCCTCGGCAGGCTGGAATTCCAGCTTGACCGTGCCTTCCAATTCGTCCTCGTGAGCTTTCAGCAGCTTTGCCGCGCCCAGCATCATAGCGGTGTGCATGTCGTGGCCGCAGCCGTGCATCTTGCCGGGAAGTTCGGAGGAAAACTCCTCGCCGGACTCCTCCTGAATCGGCAGTGCATCCATGTCACCGCGCAGAAGGATGGTCTTGCCCGGCTTTTTGCCGCCGGCCAGTGCGATGACGCCTGCCTTGCCGCAGTCCTGCGGGGTGTAGCCCATCTCGGTCAAGGCCTGCTTTACCAGAGCCTTGGTCTGGGGCAAGTCAAAGCCGACCTCCGGGTGCTTGTGGAGCGTCCGCCGCCAAGTTTGCAGCTGGGCTTCCAGTGCTTTCGCTTCGTTCAACAGCTCGTTTGCGGAAATCATTACGATCAGCTCCTTATCAAACATTACACAAGCCTCTCCTAGTAGGAGAGGTGGCATTGCGTCAGCAATGACGAAGAGGTTTATTAAAAATAACCTCTCAGTCTCGCATTCGCTCGACAGCTCTCCTAGCAGGAGAGCCAAAATTAGAGATTAGAGCCTTCGGGGTGGTACTGAGCGCAGGTGCACTTCTTCCACTTGAGGCCGCTGCCGCAGGGACAGGGATCGTTCCGGCCGATTTTAATGACGCGGACAGGCTGACCCTTAGGCGCACCCTTTGCACCGGGCGCACCGTTGCCCGGGACGAAGCCCTCGCCCGTGGGCTTTGCGACCTGCTCCCGCTTGGGGGCAGCACCCTGCTGACGGACTTCGATGGTGAGCAGCATCTTGATGCTGGATTCGCGGATAGAGTCGACCATCTGGTCGAACATGTCAAAGCCCTCGATGCGGTACTCGACGACGGGGTCCTTCTGGCCGTAGCCGCGCAGTGCGATGCCCTGACGCAGCTGGTCCATGTTGTCGATGTGGTCCATCCAGTTCCGGTCAACGCACTTGAGCAGACAGATGCGCTCCAACTCACGCATGAGGGGTGCACCGTAACGCTGCTCCTTGTCGTTCAGGACATCCATGCCGCGGTCGTACAGCATGTCCGCGATGCCCTCCACCGACAGGGAATCGAAGTCGGCGACGGTATAATGGAAGTCCTCCTCGGTCGTCAGCCAGCCCAGATAGTGGCGGCGGAGCGCACCAAAGTCCCACTCGTCCTTTACGTCGCCCGCGAGGAACTGCTTGCAGCTGGAATCGATGTTCTCGCGGAGCATGTTGTGCATCTCGGCACTGATGTCCTCGCCGTTCAGCACCTTCCGACGCTGACCGTAGATGATTTCACGCTGCTGGTTCATAACGTCGTCGTATTTCAGGACGTTCTTGCGGATCTCGAAGTTCCGGCCTTCCAGCTTCTTCTGGGCACTCTCGATGGTGTTCGTTACCATGCGGTTCTCGATGGAGGTGTCCTCGTCGATGCCGAGCGTACCCATCAAGCCCTGCACACGGTCGCCGCCGAATAGACGCATCAGGTCGTCCTCGAGGCTCAGGTAGAAGCGGGATGCGCCTGGGTCACCCTGACGGCCTGCACGACCGCGCAGCTGGTTGTCGATACGGCGGCTCTCGTGACGCTCCGTGCCGATGATGAACAGACCGCCAGCCGCACGCACCTCGTCGGCCTCGGCGTCGATGGCGGGCTTGTACTGTGCATACAGCTCGTCAAAACGCTTGCGGGTAGCGAGAATGTTGGCGTCCTCGGTGTCGCCGTGGCCGTTGGCCTCGGTCAGCAGCAGCTCGACCTCGGTCGGAAGTGCATCCTCCGGCTTTTCGGGGTTGAGCAGATTCTCGCAGAAGTGCTCTTTTCGCATC
>CAVJGY010000132.1:0-4248 GCA_963648915.1 Acutalibacteraceae bacterium
ACTTCGAGGCCGAAGCGTCCAGCAGGTAGGCGGCGAGTTTGCCGTCCCAGACGATGCTGCTGCCCCAGCCGCCCGCGGCCATTGCCCGGGCATAGAGAGGAGCGGAGTCGAAAACGTCCAGTGTCACGTCGGAATTGTCCAGCAGCCGGGCGAAATCGTCCTCCTCCAGCGGATAGATGGTCTTATCCTGCACGGCATACCATGCTTCGGGCTGGGTGATGACGTTGCGTGTGCCCTGCTTGCCCATGACGGCCGGGCGGGACGCCAGCAGGTAACGTCCGGCGGGTTTCTCAGGCAGAGCGGCAACAGCAGCTTCCTCGACCGGAGCGGCCTCCGGGTCGGGAGCGGGTGCAACGCCGTCCAGACCGAACCGGGGGATCAGGGAGTGGATCTCCAACTCCTGCAAAAGACGGACGGCGGCGGCCTTGTCGCCCTCGCCGACCTTGTATGCACCCTCGTCGGTGTCGATGGGGGCGTCGGTGCGGATGGTGCCCAGAACATGGCTCAGTTCCGCGTCGGCCTTGCACTCGATGAGGTGCTCCCGCTGTTTCGGCTTGATGATGGGGTCGTCGATGTTGGCGTAGACGTTTTCGAGCGTGCCGAACTTCTGGACGAGGTTCAGCGCGGTCTTTTCGCCGATGCCCTTGACGCCCGGGATGTTGTCCGAGGTATCACCCATCAGGCTCTTGACCTCGATGAGCTGGGGCGGCTCGATGCCGTATTTTTCGTGGATGGCGTTGACATCCATCGTGACCGTCTTGCTCCGTCCCATGACGGTCGCGGCCAGAAGGACGGTCGTGCTCTCGCTGACGAGCTGGAGACTGTCGCGGTCTCCGGTGGCGAGGAAACAGTCGTCCTTCCGGGCGTTGCAGGCAGCGGCCAATGTACCCAGAATGTCGTCGGCCTCCCAGCCCTCGGCCGTTACCTGACGGTATCCGAGGTCGGTGAGCAGCTCCTTCAGAACGGGCATCTGCTGTGCCAGTTCCTCGGGCATCCCGTGACGGGTGGCCTTGTAACCGTCGTACATTTTATGGCGGAAGGTCGGTGCACGCAGGTCGAATGCAATGGCGACCTCGTCGGGCTGGGTGTCCTTGAGCAGAGAAAGCAGGATATTCAAAAAGCCGTAAATGGCGTTGGTGTAGCGGCCGTCCTTGGTAGTCAGCAGCTTGATGCCAAAGAAAGCACGGTTGGCAATGCTGTTGCCGTCGATGACCAGTAAACGCATGGTTCGCAGTCCTCCATTCGATAATTTCACATCCTATAGTATAACACAAAATCGGGAGGATAGGGGGCTTTTTGCGAAAAAAGAGCCGCTGAGACCAGCGACTCTCTTTCCTCATTCTACGATCTCGATCGCGCTCACGGGGCAGGCCTGCGCCGCCTCCACCGCCTGTGGGACGGTCTCGGGCGGAAGCTCGCCGGGGATGGCGACAGCAAGCGTGCCCTCCATCGTGAACACTTCGGGGCAGAGACCTGCACACTGGGTGCAGCCGATGCAGAGGTCCGGGTCAACAAAGGCTTTCATCAAAAACTCCTCCTGTCTAGGTCGTTGTGCTTAGTCTGGACGGACAGAACGTGAAATATACTATGCTTTTGGGGGCAAGTATGGTACAATAGGAAAAGCTTCAGGGGGGCAGAAACGATGAATATTCAGATCTTCGGCACGAGCAAGTGCTTTGATACCAAGAAGGCTCAGCGGTATTTCAAGGAGCGGGGCATCAAATTCCAGATGATCGACCTCAAGGAAAAAGAGATGAGCCGGGGCGAATTTGACAATGTGGCGCGGGCTTTGGGCGGCTGGGAAAAGCTGGTGAACCCGGCGGCAAAGGACAAGCAGACCTTAGCATTGCTGGACGCGCTCATCGACTGGCAGAAAGAAGATAAGCTTTTCGAGAACCAACAGCTGTTCAAGACGCCCATCGTCCGGAACGGCCGTCAGGCGACGGTGGGCTATCAGCCCGACATCTGGAAAACCTGGGAATAAGAGGAGCACGTTCGGCTTTCACAAAAAATCCACCCGCAAAATTTTGCGCATGGCGGCAATTTGTGCTATACTGAACATTGGAGCAGAATGCTCCCACAAAACGAATTCTTGGAGACGATGAATCTTATGAAAACCTATATGACCCCAGAAGAGCACGCCCGGCATCACCGCCGCCGTGCGCGTCAGGCGTTGGGCGTCGTCATCGCACTGCTGGTGCTCATTGGCATCGTGACGGTGGTGCGTGCCGGCGTGGGCGTTGTGGCGAATCTGTTTGACGATACCCGGCAGAAAGAGGAATACGAGGATAAGCTGGAGGGTCTGGTGCTGTTCGACCCCGTGCCCTTTGACGGCATTGAGAACATCGACGACCTGACCCTTCGGGAGGCGGCTGTCTGGGGCTGTGTGTACAGCATTCAGGAGACGCAGGGCGGCTTCGACAACTACAACACCGACCCCGACACCGAGCAGCTCCTCATCCCGTCGGTGGACGTGGACGCATACCTCGCCAAGCTGGTCGGCTCGAGCTTCAAGCTGACCCACAAGAGCTTTGAGATGGAGGATATGACCATCGAGTTCGACGAGACGACCCAGTGCTACAAAATTCCCATCACGGGTACAGTCGGCAGCTATCGCGCCGTTGTCACCAAGCTGTTCAAGCGGGGCGGCAAGCTCCACGTCACGGTGGGCTATATCCCGACCCAGAGCACGGATGACACCATCCTGACGACGACCTCGGACGAGCCGACCAAGTATATGGATTATCTGTTCACTCGTCAGAGCGGCAGCTGGTATCTGACCGGACTGACCGACAGCGAGACGAAGCCCGCCGCATCGGAGGCCGCTTCGCAGGCCAACGAGCCGATGCCGATGGCTGAAAGCGATGTGCAGGACGCTATTCTTGCATCGACGGGAGACTCCGCCGCAAGCAGTGAGGCTGATTCCGAAGCCGCTGCTTCGCAGGAGGCTGAACCTGCTTCGGAGGAGACCACAGACAGCACCGCCGACAGTGCGGCA
Source organism: Acutalibacteraceae bacterium (assembly GCA_963648915.1). Taxonomy (GTDB): domain Bacteria; phylum Bacillota; class Clostridia; order Oscillospirales; family Ruminococcaceae; genus Faecalibacterium. The sequence continues at coordinate 2,999 of CAVJGY010000132.1, forward strand.
GATTCTACCGCAGCGGATCCTTCCAGTGCCGCAGCATAAGACAGTCATAAAATAAGAGAATAAAACAAAACGAACCCCATCCATGAAAAGCGAAATGCTTCTCACGGATGGGGTTTGTTGTTGAAAAAATCAAGCAGATTTCGGGGAAGAAATGGCCTCCCGCACCTGTTCGGGCGTTAACTCAGTCGTATCTGCAATTTTGTCGAGGTCGTGTTCCCCACGCTCCCAGAGCCGGAGCGCAATGTCCATACGAGCCTTTGTGTCGGCATCGCTTCGTTCGCGGTCTACAATGGTCTGCATCGTTCTGCACATATCAGCTACTCCTTCCGCTTCTTCTTTGAAATATCGCACCCTTGCGGCGATTTTTGGGTTCTGTATTTGGCGGTAATCACTGCAATGAAAATCCTGCATCAGTTGACCTACTTCATCACAGCCGCGATATGAGCCATTGACATAAACGATATGCGCCCGGTCTTGAAAAAGCTCCCCGGTTTCCTGAATGGTGCGCTCTATCGTATAAATGGGAAGGCTTCGCTTTAAAACATCATTCGCGGTGATGAAGATGATATAGGTTTCGGGAAGCTCCGTATATTTTTCACCGGAGGCCGTCAACCGGGAATCGAAAAGCGCACTGTTCAAGCGTGCGCGTTCCGGCACAGCCCCTTGGTCGTTCTGCTGAACCTCGATGTCATACTGCTTCTCATTGGAATCAACGGCATAGATATCGAGACGAATCGAACGACCGAAAAGATTGCCAATCGTCAGCTGAGTTGCGGATCGAATCACGGTCAGGTCTTTTCGCTGGAGGATGATCCGCAAAAGCTCTTGCGTACAGTCCGGGTCACCAGCAAAGACCTGCGTCATAAAGGTATCGTCCATCAGGGTGAATTTTTGAATGGCACGGATACATTCAGCATTCTTTTCAGAAAGGTTCAAGGACTGCACGGCGACTCATCTCCTTTCGGGACTTTCCATCTCTATATTAACAGAAGAACGACAAAAAGACAAGGAAAATCACTTCAAATCAAACCGGACGATGACGAGGCGATACCAGAGATAAGGGATGACGTTCCAAATCATCCAGAGTTCCATAAGGACATAATTGGGCAGGTCGCGGAAGCGGAAAGGGCGTTTGCCGAGCTTGCCGGAGCGGAGAAGCTCGAACGCCTCGTGCATTCCCTTGTCCCATGCTTCGCCGAAGCCCTGCTTGTGGAACTTGTAGGCCTTGAGCAGATAGCCCAGAGCCAGCG
>CAVJGY010000133.1:0-4246 GCA_963648915.1 Acutalibacteraceae bacterium
CCTAATAGGAGAGGCCATGGCACTCCATAAACTTTCCCTTCTTTGCCAAAGGCTCTCCTGCTAGGAGAGCTGTCTGCGAAGCAGACTGAGAGGTTTGTCTTAGCCGTTGACGGAGCGGGCTACTCGTGATAAGATGGAACTAACACTGTGGGGAAACTTCCCCGGAAAGGACTTCTTCTCTATGAAATTCAATGAGATGACCTATACCCGTCCCGACATCGACGCTCTGCTGGCCCGCTGTAAGGAGCTGGCCGCAAAAGCCGCCTCTGCCGCCAGCGACGAGGAGCTCGTCGCCGTCTACTACGAGCAGAGCCACGCCTTCGCGGACTACAACACCGCCGCAAATCTGGCAAGCATCCACTACACCTGCGACACCCGCGACGCCTATTGGAAGGCTGAGCAGGACTTCTTCGACGAGAACGGCCCGGCCGTTTCCAACGCCAGCACCGAGATCAGCCGTGCCTTCCTCTCGAATCCGCACGTTGATGCTCTGACGAAGGCCTTCGGCACGACCTGCGTGGCCGGCATGAAGAACGCCGTCCTCGGCATGGACGAGCGCACCATCGACCTGCAGAAGGAGTACAACGCCCTCGTCAGCAAGTATCAGCAGGTCTACGGCGGTGCGCTGGTCGAGTTCGACGGCAAGCAGCTCACCATTCCTCAGCTCGGCCGCTACAAGGAGAGCACCGACCCTGCTGTCCGCCGCGGCGCATACGAGGCCGAGGCTTCCTACTTCGACGCACACCGCGATGAACTGGACAGCATCTACACCCAGATCGTCAAGAACCTGAACGCACAGGCCAAAATCATGGGCTATCATGATTACAGCGAGCTGTCCTATGTCCGGATGAACCGCATCGGCTACGGCCCGGAGGAGATTCAGAAGTTCCGCGATCAGGTCGCAAACGACGTTGTCCCCGAGCTGAAAAAGGTCATCGAGCTGCGCAAAAAACGCACCGGCATCGAGCATCTGACCTTCGTCGACCTGCCGGTTTCCTTCAAGGACGGAAACCCCAAGCCCATCGAGGGCTACGACGCACGGATGGCCGCCGCCCGCACCATGTACCACGAACTCAGCCCCGAGACGGCGGAATTCATCGACTTCATGCAGGACAATGAGCTGTTCGACGTCGAGAGCCGCCCCGGTAAGATGTCCGGCGGCTATATGACGAGCCTGCCCGCCTACAAAGCTCCCTTCATCTTTGCAAACTGGAACGGCACGTCTGCTGACGTCGACGTTCTGACCCACGAGTGCGGCCACGCGTTCGAGGGCTATGTCGCCGAGCGGAACGAGAACGTCCCCGCTGACCTCGAGTGTCCGGGCATGGAGAGTGCGGAGATCCACTCGATGGCGATGGAGTTCCTGACCGCACCGTGGCATCACCTGCTCTTCGGCAAGGACACCGAGAAGTACGCCTTGCTCCACGCTGAGGACAGCTTCCTCTTCCTCGCTTATGGCTGCATCGTGGACGAGTTCCAGCACAAGATGTACCAGAACCCCGACCTGACCCCCGACGAACGGAATCAGGTCTGGCTGGAGCTGGAGCACAAGTATCGTCCGTGGATCGACTTCGACAACCTGCCCTTCTATGGCCGTGGCGCAGGCTGGCAGCGTCAGCTCCACATCTATGAGTGCCCCTTCTATTATATCGACTACTGCCTGTCCACGATGGCCGCACTGCAGTTCTTCCTGCTGAGCCTGAACGACCACAAGGACGCATGGGAGCGTTATCTGCGCTTGGTGCGCCGGGCAGGTCTGGCAAGCTACACCGAGCTGTGCGAGACCGCCGGGCTGAAAGTTCCCTTCACCGATGGCAGCATCAAGGCCATCGCCCAGCAGATGAGCCAGTGGATCGCAGAGCATCAGGTCTGAACCGTTGACAAAAACCCGCTCTCCTTATTATAATAGGGACAAAACAGCCCGCACGGGCATAAAAGGAGCGGTATTTGCAATGGAAAAGGAAATCAAGGGCATCAAGAAATTCTTTGAAGAATTCAAGGCGTTCGCCATGCGCGGAAACGTGCTGGACATGGCAGTCGGTGTGGTCGTCGGCTCGGCATTCACGGCCATCGTGAATTCTCTGGTCGGCGATATCATCTCTCCCCTCATCGGCCTATTCTTCAATGCAGACTTCTCGGATGTCGTCATTCAGATCGGTGATGTCGGCATCGGCATCGGTTCGTTCATCAACGCCATCATCAACTTCCTCATTGTGGCGTTCGTCCTCTTCACCGTACTGAAGGCTTTCAACGCCGTCTTTAACAAGAAGAAGGAAGAGCCCGCCCCGGCAGCACCGACCACCAAGGTCTGCCCCTACTGCCAGAGCGAGATTGCGATCAAAGCAGTTCGCTGCCCGCACTGCACCTCCAAGCTGGAGGGCTTCCCCGAGATCAACGACTGATTTCTTTTTAGACTCAAAAAAGCAGAGCTTTCGTTCATGAAAGCCCTGGTTTTTTCGTTTTATCGCATTTTACTGCACGTTCGTCAGCTCTGCCAGCTTGTGGAAGATCTCGGTGTTATCGAACACACCGCGGAACTTCTCTGCGCCGACACCCTTTGCATAGATGTTGACCGAAGCACCGGTGTGTGCATAGGTGGTGTGGTCCATGCCGGACTTGTGGTTGATGGTGTGGCAGACGGCCATCGAGAAGGGGATGTAAGTGCCGTACAGCTCGTAATCCTCCTGGCTCATCTTGCTCTGAGAGGAAGAGCCGACCTCGAGGGTGCGCTCGTAGGCCTTGCGCAGGTTCTCGACCTCGTAATCGGTCAGGAGCAGCTTGCCTGCGTTGGCGGCATCCGGGTCAGAGGGCAGGGTCAGGCCGAAGGCGTTCTTCACGTCGACCATCGCAGTCTCGAAGGGAGTCTTGTTGTCGATGTAGCTCTGCACATAGGTCGAATCGAACTTTGCGTAGGACATCTTCTGGTGGGTCAGGTTGGTAAGGAAGGTGTCGTAATTGGTGGTCTTGTAGCCGATGCCCATACCGCCGGTCTCGTGGTCGGCAGTGACGAGGATGAGGGTCTCGTTGGGGTGAGCGTTGTAGAACTCTTCCGCTGCCTGCACTGCGTTGCTCATTTCCAGAACGTCGTGGATGGAAGCAGCCGCATCGTTTGCGTGGCAAGCCCAGTCGATCTTGCCGGACTCGGTCATCAGGAAGAAACCCTTCTTGTTGTTCAGCAGTTCGATGCCCTTCTTGACGTAATCGGTCAGCTGCCACTCGCCCGCAGCAGCGTCCATTGCGTAGTTCATAGCTTTGCCGTCGACCAGCGTCTCGGCGATGATGAGGGTCTTGCCTGCGCCAGCAGTCAGAGCAGCTGCACCCGCCTGCGTGGTGACGACGTTGTAGCCAGCCTGTGCTGCGACCTCGTGGTTGTTCGGGCCAGTACCGTCGCCGTTCACCTTCTGGAACTCGCCGCCTGCGAAATACTCAAAGCCGGAGTTTGCCAGCTCGACGCCGATCTGATAGTAATTTTTGCGGCTGTTCTGGTGTGCGTAGAAGGCCGCCGGGGTCGCATGGTCGATGTTGACCGAGGAAACGACGCCGACTTTGTAGCCCTTCTGGGCGTGCAGCTTCTCGGCGATGGTCTCATAGGGCACATCGCGTGTCCACGGGCACATATTGATGACACCGCTCTCGGTCTTATGGCCGGTGGCGATGGAGGTCGCGGTGGAAGCGGAGTCCGGGCAGAAAGAGGTGCTGTCGTAGGTCGTCACACTGCCGACTTCCGGGAAGGAAGTGAAGCTGAGGTCAGCCTCGGTGATCGCGCCGTTGTTCTCGACCGTGCCCTTGTAGAAGCGGGCGGACTGGATCTGTGCCGTACCCATGCCGTCGCCGATGAACAGGAAAATGTACTTGGGCTTCTTGCCAAAGTCCAGCAGACCGTTCTCCTCGTCCTCTGCCTGCTTTGCAGTGGTGGGGGCTGCGGCGTTGGCTGCGACCGGAGCAGCCGCCATCATGCCCAGTGCAGATGCCACTGCACCAGCCTTCAAAAAGCTGCGGCGGGTAAGATTCTTCTCTTTCATACCAGATATCCTCTCTTTTTTCAGAGCCACACGGCTCGTTCGTTTTCTCTCTTGGGAACGCCTTTATTGTACCGGAGTTTTCCACCCGCCGAAACCATCCCGGTGAAAAACATGGGTAAAAAGTGCGCGAACGAAAAAGCTGTTTTGTAAAAGAGCCGGAAACTTTGTAAAATCGCACTCAAAACCTCTCCGTCTCGCATCCGCTCGACAGCTCTCCTGTCAGG
>CAVJGY010000134.1:0-2399 GCA_963648915.1 Acutalibacteraceae bacterium
TTCGTGGACAGACCCGGTCGCGCAGAAAATCACCGAAAAGACGGGCATTGCCCTGAAAACGCTCTATCCCTCCCGAGGGAGCAATGAGGCCATCGACCTGATGCTGACGGACGGCGAATACCCCGACCTGATTTTTGCAAAGGGCGATGTGAACAAGCTGGTGGAGGCGAATGCTCTGCTGGATATGGAGCCGCTCATTGAGGAATACGGCCCGAACATCAAGACGCTGTATGGAGAGGACTATAAGCTTCTCCGCTACAGCAAAGAAAAGCCGTATGTCTATCAGCTGTGCAGCAATACGGCCAACCGGGAAATTTATACGACCTCCGGCTCGGCACAGCTGCAGTGGACAGTCCTGAAGGAGCATGACTACAAGATTCCGCACACGCTCGCAGACTACGAAGCGCAGATCAAGTCCTATCTTGCCGCTCACCCGGAAACGGACGGCAAGCCGACCATCGGCATCTCCCTCTGCTGCACCGACTGGCGGTGGTACATCACGCTGTCCAACCCGTCCGCAGCCATTGCGGAAGCCTCCCCGGACAACGGCCAGTGGCTCATCGATGGGGAGAAGGTGACCTATCTCCATGCCGGGCCGAACCAGAAGGAATACTACGCGTGGCTGAACCGGATGTATTGGGAAGGGGTGCTTGACCCGGAATTTGCGACCCAGACCTTTGATGACTACAAGCAGAAGATCGTTTCTGGGCGGGTGCTGGGCCTGCTGGATGCCGACTGGAATTATGCCGAGGCGCAGAAGGAGCTGATCCGTTCCGGCAAAACCGAGCACAGCTATGCGGGTCTGCCCGTGACCCTGCACGAAGGCGACGTCTGCCCCAGTCTGTTCAATTGGGGACTTTCGCCCGGCTGGGGTGTGGGCATTACCACGGCCTGTCAGCACCCGGAGCGTGCGGTCAAATTCCTCGACTGGCTGTGCAGTGAGGAAGGACAGGTGCTCATCCATTGGGGCATCGAAGGAACAAACTACACCGTGGATGCCAGTGGGCGGCGGACGCGCTCGCAGAAAGAGATCGACCGCAGCCAGCAGGACACCGATTACCAGTCCGAGACGGGTGTGGGCTTCCACGCTTATCCGTTCCCCGGTTATGGAAAAGGTGTTTACGACAGCACCGGAAATTCCTACCAAATCGAGGACAAGGCGTATGTCATCAGTTCCTACAACGCCGAGGAAAAAGCCGCCTGCAAAGCATGGGGCGTGGAGATGCTGCGGGATATCTTCCCGCCCAGCGAGAGCTTCCCTGCACCGACCCACTCCGCAGGCTGGAATCTGCCCCTGACCCGGGAACTGGCCGCAGAGGTGGAGCAGCTGAACACGACGGCATGGCAGGGACTCATCGACTGCATCCTCAGCCCACAGGACAAATTTGACGCCTGCTGGGAGAAATTGCAGAAAGACTTGCTGGACGCGGGACGTCTGGATGCCGAAGCCAAAATGTCGGCACTGGTGCAGAGCCAGAAGGAGTTCTGGGAAACCCTATAAGAACAATAGAACGTGCATCGCCCTCTTGCGAAAGAGAAAGCGATGCACGTTTTTGTTTACCATTTCGGTGTGCCGTTCTCCGAGACCCTGCGGAACTCGTTGGGGCTGACACCGACGTATTTCTTGAATTTTTTGTGGAAGTAATCCACATCCTTATAGCCCAGCTGGGCGGCGACCTCATAGACCCGCAGGCTGCTCTTTTGCAGAAGCTCCTTGGCGTGCTCCATCCGCACCTTGTCGAGATATTCGTTGAAGGAGCAGTTGGTCTGCTCCCGGAACAGCTTCCCGAGGTAAGAACTGTTGTAGCCGAACAGGGGCGCGATCTCCTCCAGCTTGAGCGGCTGGGCGCAGTTCAGCTCGATGTAATGCTGCACCCGGTCGATGGTGCTGTCCACGCCGCTGTGGACTGTGGAGGAAAAGACGGCAAATTGCGCCTGCATGAAATCGAGAATTTCGTAGAGGTTGTTCTTTTCCTCGATGAACCGTACCGAGCTGGATTCACTGGAAAGGGTGTTCATGCTGTTCTTGTAGAGGTAGACGATCTGCTGGCGGACGGTGACATACACCTCGGTCAGGAACATTTTGCAGACGGTGGGATTCTCGCACCGCTGACAGAGCGTCTCTAACAGCTGAGCGAAGGCGGCGGCCATCTGCTTGGTGTTCTTGGCTTGGATGCAGTTGACGAACTGCTTGCAGTATTCGGCGTTGTCCTCGGTGCTCAGCGGGGTGAAGGTGTCGGAAACGGGGAGGTCCTGCGTGTCCAGCACATGCCGCTGCGGGGCACAGAAGAACCGCCGCTGCATCAGCTTCACCGCGTCGCAGTAGGAGACGACCACCTCCTGTGGGGTGGACACCACCCGGCCCAGACAGACGAACCAAGACTTCCATGCAGCTGGCA
>CAVJGY010000134.1:2409-4151 GCA_963648915.1 Acutalibacteraceae bacterium
GCTGGCAGGGTGCTGATGGTGCGCTGCCCGGTAAGCCAGCGTTGGAAGCGTAAGATCTGCTGTTTGCCGCGCAGAAGATAAAATTCGCGGTTGTCGATGACGATGCAGTCACTTTCGGCGGCATCAATGCCGCTTCCGGCCAGAAGGGACGCGATCGCCCCGGAAACGGAGACGGAGGACGGCACGAACTGCTCACAGGCCAACACCTGATAACAGTCGGCTGAAAGCCAGTAATCCGCCAGAGGGTCGACCGCCGGGTCATACACGCCGTTCAGAAGCCGGAACAGCAGGGAAGAGTGGGCGTGCCGTGTCAGCTCCCGGCGGGTCGAGCTTTCCCGGTCCAGCTCCTTGGCGATGGTGCGCACGGCGTCGGCCAGTTCGTCCTCGTCGATGGGCTTTGTCAAGTAAAAAGAGGTGCGGCTGCGCATGGCACGCTGTGCATAGCTGAAATCCGACGCACCGCTCAGGATGATGAAGTATCCCTGATACCCCTGACGCCGTGCCGTCTCGATGGCCTCCATGCCGTCGACGCCGGGCATCCGGATGTCCATTAAAACGAGGTCGGGCTTTTTCTCGGCGATCAGCTCCAACGCCCGCTCGCCGTCGGTGGCCGTGCCGCAGATCTCAAAGCCCAGCTGCCGCCACGGTACAATGACCTGCAATCCCTGCAAAATGGGTTCTTCATCGTCCGCAATCAGGACCCTGTACATTTCCAATACGCTCCTTTTTCACAAACTGCCGGAATATTTCCAGCTTCATTGTAGCAGGACTACCGGAAAAAGTCTAGGTTTTGTCCAGCGAAGAACGCATTCTGAAAGAAAGCGGAGCACAAAAAGTTCCTGTAACCGTGCAGAAGGGATGCACTGAAAGAAATATGGAAAAAGAGACGTCCTGCAATCGAAAATTTGAAGTCTCGGTGGAGCAGGAAAATCTCGGATTTTTCCGGCAATCAAAAAAATTCCGGTAATTTGTTACGGATTCCTCCGGTTTACCCCTGCGGACTCTCCCGTTATACTAGAACCAATAAAACCGCACTGCAATTGTGGTGCGATACTGGTGAAAACAGCAAAAGGAGGGTTCTTTCATGCGAACACAAACGGGTTCCCCCAGTGGAACACCGGCTCTGGCGGAGCGTCAGGCATCTGCCAGAGTTTATCAAATCCTGCGTATCGCCGCAGTTGTCATGTTCCTGTTCCTCTTCCTGCCGGGTCTGAATCCGGCACGGATCAGCGGCCTCATCAACCGCAACATCTCGCTGTTTACAGCGGGCGTCTCTCACGGTCAGCTGGTGAACGGCTTCAGTAAAGCGTTCCGCAAGGGCTGGCTCGAGGAAAGCACGCTGACAGCCCTGCAGCTCGGCAGTCTGGTCTGCGGCCTTGGCATTCTGGTGCAGGCGGGCGGCATGTGCGCGACGCTGGGCAACCACAAGCTCAAGCGGATCGGCACAGGCGTCACGCTGGCGGGCAGTCTGCTGTCTGCGGCGGGTCTTGGCTGCATCTTCGCCTGTCACAACGCATTTGTGAATGCGGAAAAGGCAGATAAGCTGGAGCCGCTCATGCCGAAGGGCTTCACCATTCTGGCCGTTCTCATCGGCATCACTGCCGCGCTGTCCATTGTTCAGCTAGCGACCAGCAGCCGGGCAGCAAAGGAGGAAAAATGCGACCTCGCCCCCAAGTATCAGCTCTTCCTCATGTGCCTGCCCTTCCTGCTGCTGGCGTTCCTGTTCGGCTATCTGCCGCTGT
>CAVJGY010000135.1:0-4148 GCA_963648915.1 Acutalibacteraceae bacterium
AAAACAAAAACGGGACGTACAGCTTGACCACCTGTACGCCCCGATTTTTGTTTTTTGAACGAACAATCAGAGAAAATGCTTTTTATAGCGAGGTAAGTATTTTGGAATCGTCTGGTTAGAATTCGACCAATACATAGAAAACGGTCTGTCCGGAAACGTACTTCTCGGCCGCATAGCCCAATTTTTTAGCGACGCGTCCCGAAGAGCTTCTTTCGGTTTTAATACTATTAGCGATTACCACTGCCGCAGTGTCCAAAGTGGAGGTTGCGGTCGTGGCATAGAGTGTGTGATTGCTGGGATCTATCCCGGCGGCACGCAGTGCTTGATAGACATCCCCGGATACAAGATAGGTGTCAAGAAGGATCAGTGCTTTGTCGCTTAAAGCTTCATCGTACTGAACTTGGATGCCCGTACCGGAAAGCTTGGAATTGATCTTTGCAGTCAATTCGTTTTCGGGACTTCCGCCACAAGCAGTCAAAGCCATCAGCATTACGCCCGCTAAGAAGAGAGAAAACATTCGCAGAGTCTTTTTCATAATAATTCCTCCTGAAGAAAAAGAATAAGAGTAAATACGGTAAGTTCATCATACATCGAAAGCGAAAGCGTATCGTGTCGAACGGAGGAAAATGAAAAAACAAAAAGGACTGCGGATAATACAGTTCCGAAAAAATAAAGCCGCACAGCTTTCAACTGTGCGGCTTAGCGGGCAACTTACCCTTTAATATGCTTTTCAGCGACGAAAAATCCGACGGCACTGACGGCGAAAACGACATAATAGCTTGCGATGCGGTAGAGCATGAGGGTGCTCATGACCTCACCCTGCGCCATGAAGCTTCCAAAGACGAGCAGGAATGCCGTCTCGATCGAGCCCATACCTGCGACATTCGGCAGAGCGTTCGAGAGGAAAAGCATCAGGCTGGTGAGAAGCTGTATCTGCCAGAAGGTCAGAGGAGAGGACAGCCCCATGAACTGGATGCAGAGATAGGGGATGGTGAACAGCAAGAACAGCTTGAACGCCTGCACTGCGAAAATTTGGACGCAGAGGAGCTTGTCTGCCAGCAGGTGGCGGCTCTCGGAGGCGAGGTTGTCCAGCTGTTCCATCCAACTGTCGCGGCGTGCCTGCCACTTTTCGGTTTTCGGCAGATAGCCCAGCAGCCAGCGCGCCAACTGCTGCACCAGCGGTGCGGCACAGACGAGCACCAGCGCGATGATGACGCCCGCGACGACGGCATAGGCGGCGGGCAGATAGGTCAGAACGCCGGAGGTGTTGGCCGACAGCCATTGGTGCTGGAACAGGAGCATCACCGTTGCATAGACCAGAACGGCGGTCTTGTGGAACACATATTGCAGGGTCATCAGACCGACGCCCGGGCCGATGGGAAGCTTCCAATGATACAGATAATAGGTCTGCATCGGGACAGCACCCGTGCCCAGACCGACAACATTGCCGAAGGTTCCCATGAAGGCGTTGTCGATGCCCTGCCAGAGCTTGAAGTCCGGGATACGGCTTCGGACGATGAGCCAGCTTGCAACACCCTCCAAGACCGGATAGCTGATGCCGAGTAGAAGAATCAGCACCACCTGCCACCACGAAAGCTCTGCGAGTGCGCTGGAAATCTCCGCCCAGTGGTCTTTGAAGATGAAAAAGACGACTCCGGTCAGAGCCAGCAGGATGAGCAGAGAGACGACCGTCTTTTTGCGGGAGGGCGTCTGAGAGGCTGTGGGTTGGTTCATGGAAGGTGTGCTCCTTTCGGTCAGGATTTGGATCTTGTGCCTAGTATAACACAACTTTCGTCGGCTTTTGTGAACATGAGCCAAATTTTTCGCTTCAGATTTGGCAAAATGATAAAACCGCCGGGCGAATTGACAGCCGGAACAAACCGGGTTATACTGGCGGTGAACGAGACTTTACAAACGAAGAGGGGATTACGATATGGTACAGGTCGACCTGATCACGGGATTTCTGGGTGCAGGCAAAACGACGTTTCTGCGTCGGTATGCGTCCTATCTGGCAAAGCAGGGCTGCAAGGTCTGCATCCTTGAGAACGATTTTGGCGCGGTGAATGTGGACGCGATGCTGGTGCAGGACTTGCTGGCCGAAGGCTGTGAGATCGAGACCATCAGCGGCGGCTGTGACTGCGATACCCATCAGCGGCGGATGCGCACCAAGCTCATCTCGATGGCGATGCGCGGCTTTGACCGGGTGCTGGTCGAGCCGAGCGGAATTTTTGACGTGGACGAATTCTTCGACGTTCTGCGGGACGACCCGCTCGACCGCTGGTATACCATCGGGAATGTCATTGCCATTGTGGACGCAATGCTGCCCGAGACACTTTCGCCGCAGGCAGACTATATTCTGGCGTCTGAGACGGCCAACGCCGGACTTGTCCTGCTCAGCCGAAGCCAGCTTGCGACGGCAGAGCAGTGCAACGCCGCAAAAGCACATCTGGCGCGGGCACTGGCCGCCTGCAAGTGCTCCCGTGTGTTCGGAGAAGAGGAGATTTTGGTGAAGGATTGGAGTACCCTGACCGACGAGGAGATGGCAAAAATTGCCGCCTGTGGACATCGGCAGGCCAGCTGTGAAAAGCTGCACTTCGACGAGCACAAGGCGTTCTCCTCGGCCTACTTCCTCGAGCTTGGCCTCGGAAAAGAACCGCTGACCCGGAATATCCCCCAATTGTTCGGAAATCCGGACTGCGGACAGGTGCTTCGGGTCAAGGGCTTCGTCCCGGATGGGGCGGAGTGGCTGGAATTGAATGCGACCGCCAACGGCCTGACCGCCTCGCCCATCCCGCAGGGACAGGAGGTCCTCATCGTCATCGGCGAGGGCTTGCAGAAGGAGAACATCGAGAAAGTCCTCCGTCAGTGAAAAGTGCCAAAAAATCCACCGAATTTTCCACAATTCGGACAGAAGAGGTTGAAAGGAATCCATTGAACCATTCCCGAGCCGGGCGTATAATGAATAGAAAGTAAAAAACACCCGGGAGGAAGGTTCATGAGCACAGCTTCTCAGAAAAAATCCGTGACCCAAAAGCCCACGACACGCCGGATCGTCGGCATGGTGGTCGGCATCGTCATCATTGGTCTTGGCATCGCCCTGTTCAAGCAGTCGCACCTCGGCAATGACTCCATCAGCGCATTGAACATGCGTCTGGCCGAGATGCTTGGTATCTCGCTGGGTGTGCAGAATCTCTGCACCAACATCCTGTTTTTCGCGCTGGAATGCTGGGTCGGCCGGCAGTACATCGGACTGGGAACATTCGTCAACGGCATCGGGATCGGGTTTATCGTGACCTTCTTCTATGACCCCATCGCGGCCTATTTCGGCCCGGCGGAGTCGCTCCCGGTACAATTGCTCTGGGTCGCGCTGGCCGTTCCCATCACGGCACTGGGTGCGTCGCTTTACCAGACGGCAGACCTCGGCATTGCGCCTTATGATTCGCTGGCGTTGGAACTGCGGGACTACACGCCTGTGCCTTATTTTGGCTGCCGCGTGTTCACCGACGCGCTCTGCGCATTCCTTGCGTGGATCTTGGGCGGTCTGGTTGGCTTGGGAACGCTGGTCTGCGCGTTCTGCCTTGGACCGTTCATCCAGTTCTTCAATGGGTGCATCTCCGAAAAGGTTCTGCGCTACAAGCCCCAAGCGGATTAAGAAAACAGCAAAAAACGACCCGGAGGCGTTTCGCTTCCGGGTCGTCTGTGTATTGCGGGAAAATCAGCCCTCGAACTTGATCATCGAAGTGCCAGCCTCGACCGGGCCGTCTGCGACGACCTTCATGCCGTTCAGATCGTCGCCGTTGGTGACGATAATAGCGGTAGTGGTCGGATGGTTTGCAGCGCGGATGGCGTTCAGGTCGACCTTCAGCATCGGAGTGCCGGCCTTGACCTTCTGCTCCTCCTTCACCAGAGCGGTGAAGCCCTTGCCCTGCATCTCGACGGTGTCCATGCCGACGTGAATCAGCAGCTCGATGCCGTCATCGCTGGTCATGCCGATGGCGTGCAGAGTGGAAGCCACCTGCGTGATGGTGCCGTCGAACGGAGCGTAAACGGTGTCGCCGGTCGGCTCAATGCCGCAGCCCGGGCCAAGGATCGCGGTTGCGAACGTCTCGTCGGGGACCTGCTCCAGCGGGATGACCTTGCCATCGATC
>CAVJGY010000136.1:0-3120 GCA_963648915.1 Acutalibacteraceae bacterium
GAACTGCCCGGTCTCGGCCATTCAGCTTCAGGATAAAAAGCCCGTCTGGGTCAAAGAGCAGTGCGTCATCTGCCTTTCCTGTCTGCATCATTGCCCAAAGTTTGCGATCCAGTACGATAATCGAACCCAAAAGCATGGGCAGTACGACCGTTTTTCTCTATAACATTCTCTCAAACGATTCAGAACAGATAACTTCTCTTTTATGCACAGAACCCCCGCCAGCTCATGCTGGCGAGGGTTCTGACTTGTTACCTATGAACTTATTTCAGCTGGATATTCTGCGCTGCGCGTGCGATAGCGGCAAGCAACCGGACAAGCTCCCTCTCGTCCATCCTTTCGCTGTTGTTGGCAAAGGTGTAATAGCAGCCCTGCACACAGAACGAGAGGATGACGCCGCGCACCGGGTCTGCGGCAAAGCTCGGGTCAAAAATTTCGAGCTTCTTCCGAATTTCCCGCTCGATGCAGTTGATGAAGCCGCCCTGCCGTGAGCCGGAAAAGAGGATGTTGACCTCCTTCTGATTTGCCACGAATGCCCGGAACAACTCTTGAGTCAGCCACTCGGTGCGGTTGCGCAGGTCGTTCATCTGGACCTCGGGCAGGCTTTGCAAAATAGACGAGATGAGCTCTTTCTCCAGCGCGTTTTCCAGCGCGTAGATATCCTGATAGTGGGCGTAAAAGGTCGATTTATTGATGCAGGCCTTCTCGCACAGCTCCTTTATTTTGATTTTTTCCAGCGGCTTCTGTTCCCGCAGGTCAAGGAACGCCTGCTTGATGGCTCGTTCGGTCTTTTCGATTCGGATATCCAGAAAAACCACCTCTTTTTTATTTTCGTTGAATATCCAACGGTTTTCTTTTTTCGTCGATGGACAAGCCCGTCCTCTTTTCTTACAATAGAGTCAAGGCTCATTCCTTTTTATAAAGCAGGCCGCGTGCATCCAGTGCATCCCGCACCCGCTGAAAGGTCGCCTCATCGGGACAGCGCAGAGTGTGCAGATGAACGCCGCCCGTCATCCGGCTGAGCAGGCATTCGGGCGTTTCCGCCGCCTGCTGGATGAAGTTGTCCACGTCGTATCGGCTGGCAAGGTTCAGGTTGCCGCGCAGCTCACCGTAGAGCGGGTTTTCGACCGCCACATCCACGACCACGCCGCCCTGATCGACCACCGTATACAGCTCGGTGCGCATCTCCTCGGCAGTGCTGTGCACACAGGCCAGAATGCCCGTGCAGCCCTTCGCCTCCGGGTGGAGCTGATAGCCACGGGGCGTTGCGTCGATCTGCGTACCGCCCGCCCGCAGAAGAGCCACATCTCCCACCACGATCTGACGGGAGACGCCCAGCTCCCCGGCCAATGCACTGGCACTGATCGGCTCGGCGGCATCGGTCAGCCGTTTCAATATTTTTTCCCTGCGCTGCGCTGCATTCATAAAAGAGGAAGCCCCCATTTCTTTTTCTTTATAATAGCAGACTCCCCGGCAATGCGCAAGGCGTTACTTTTTCAGGCGGAGCAGGGTCGCGTAGTTGGAGGGAAGCTGGACCTTCATCCGTCCCCACTCGAGGCTCGTCATGATGTCCTGACTGCCGACACAATCGGCCAGCAGGTCCTCGACGCCGGAGGCCTCCACCGGGAGCTGGAACTCGAGCTGTGCGGGAGAATCGCCGTTGTTCATGACCGCGACGATGGCCTCCCCGTCCAGAACACGGGCATAAGCGTAGCACTGGGTCGTCAGGTGCAGTTCCTTCACTTCACCCCAGGTCAGCTCCGGGCATTCGGCCTTGAGCTTTCCGAGTGCGGCGTATACACTGGTGACGGGGTTGGTGGTCTCTGCGTCCTTGAAGTCCTCCAATTCGAGGCAGGGACGGAGCGGCCAGTCGCTTCCCCACTCTTTTTTGCCCTCAATTCCAAATTCTGAGCCATAATAGATGGACGGAATGCCCCAAAGCGTATATACTAGAATCGCGATGTGACGGATGTGGTCTTTGTTCCGGAGCTTGTTGGGCAGACGCTCGACGTCGTGGTTATCCGAGAAGTTATAGAGCCGCGTCTCGTGGCACAAGCCCTGCAGACGGCGCATGGTGTGGGCGATCTCGAAATAGTTGTGGTCGTTGTGGCCGCTCCACAGACCCTTATGCAGTTCGTAGTTCGTCACCGAGTGGAGCATCTGAGGATTTGCCCAACGGCTGTAATCGCCGTGGATGACCTCACCCATCAGCCAGAAGTCGGGCTTGACCTCGTTTGCAAGGCCGCGCAGACCCCGCATGAAGTCGAAGTCCAGCACGTCGGCCGCATCCAGACGGATACCGTCGATGTCGAACTCGTCCACCCAGAACCGGATGGTATCGAAATGATACTGCTGCACCTCGGGGTTGCGCTGGTTCAGCTTCACCAGCAGGTTGAAGCCGCCCCAGTTGCCATACGAGAAGCCGTCGTTGTACTCGTTGTTGCCCCAGAAGTTCACGTCGCAGAACCAGTCCTTGTACCGGGCGTTCTCGCGGTGCTCCTGCAGCTCTTTAAAGGCGAAGAAGTCGCGTCCCACATGGTTGAACACGCCATCCACGATGACATGCTGACCGCGTGCGTGGCAGTTGGCGACGAATTCCTTGAACTCTTCGTTCGTACCGATGCGGCGGTCGACCATCCGGTAATCGATGGTATCATAGCCATGCGAACCGCTCTCAAACAGAGGGCCGATATAAATGGCGGTGCAGCCGATCTCTGCTGCATGTTCCGCCCAGTCATTCAATTTCTGGAACGCGCCGGGCACGGGCTGCCCGTCGTTGTCGTGTGCACAGCCGCACAGACCCAGAGGATAGATGTGATAAAAAACTGCATTCTCATACCAAGCCATTGTTTGATCCGCTCCTGTTTCTTTCCAAAATATCGCCGCCGGTGCAACGACGGCAGGCTTAGTATAACACAATTTCAGGCAGAAGTGTGAATTTATGCCAATTTTGTTCCATACTCTCTCATAAAATCAGCGGATTTGCCTATATTCTTGTGATTTTATTGGTGGATGTGCCGATGCACAGATGCCAAAAGCATAAATAAAAGGAGTTTTTCGGATGAATTACCCAGCGATCAGTCCTTCGTTTTTTGCGGGCGAATGCTTTGACGCCTATCGTAC
>CAVJGY010000136.1:3130-4143 GCA_963648915.1 Acutalibacteraceae bacterium
GTGCGCACCCCTTCCGGGCCGACAACGGCACGGAGGGCTGGCGGTTTGCGGTCTGGGCTCCCGGTGCAACTGCCGTCGAGATCTGCGGCGGCTTTGACGGCTGGGGTCCGGGCGTACCGATGGAACGCGCCGCGACCGGCATCTGGAGCGGGTTCGTTCCGGGGCTTGCCGAGGGCGAGATGTACAAATACCGCATCCACGGCGCAGATGGCAGCGTCGTCATGCGGAGCGACCCCTACGCCTTCTCGACCGAACTGCGTCCCGGCACGGCCAGCAAGCTGGCGAAGCTGGACTTCAAGTTTGACGACAGCGAATGGATGCGCCGCCGCGACAAGTGCCGCAACCTGCCCTTGAACATCTACGAGCTGCACGCGGGCAGCTGGAAGCACAAGCCCAACACCCAGCAGGAGGACGGCTCGGACGGCTGGTACAATTACGAGGAGCTGGCACGGGAGCTGATTCCGTGGCTGCTGGAGCATCACTTCACCCATGTCGAGATCCTGCCGCTGGCGGAGCATCCCTTTGACGGCAGCTGGGGCTACCAGACCACCGGATACTTCTCGGTCACCAGCCGCTATGGAACGCCCGCCCAGTTCGCAAGCTTCGTCAACGCCTGCCACCGGATGGGCATCGGCGTCATCATGGACTTCGTTCCCGTCCACTTTGCGGCCAACGCCGACGCACTGGCGATGTTCGACGGCACCCACCTCTACGAATACGACAGCGATGTCGGCCACAGCGAGTGGGGCACCTGCAACTTCAACTACTACCGCCGGGAGGTCTGCAGCTTCCTGAACAGTGCCGCCGCCATGTGGATGGATGTCTACCACTGCGACGGTATCCGGATGGATGCCATCTCCCGTGCTCTCTATTGGCAGGGCGACCCGAACCGCGGCGTCAACGAGGGCGCAGTCACCTTCCTGCGGAATCTGAACCACGGCCTGAACAAGTTCTGGCCGACCGGCATCTACACCGCCGAGGACTCCACCAACTTCCTGAAAGTCACCGCCCCG
>CAVJGY010000137.1:0-4141 GCA_963648915.1 Acutalibacteraceae bacterium
GGTCGGTTCTGGCGAAATACCACTTGATATGGTACAGCGAACGGCGCATCATTTCCTGTACTGTCTCCGGAGGAATTTTCTTTCCGCTTGCCACATAGGGCGCAACGAATGCGAGGGCAAACAGCTCATTGTAGGCCATCGGGTTGTCGTCGCCGATGTCGTCCGCCTGTTCGACCAACTCCCGATAAACCTTTTTGCTCTTTTTCATAACTTCTGACGCATATGCTTTGCTGTATTTTTCTTCCAGAACCTTTTTCATCGGACGCTGGAACATCCAGAAATAGAAACCGTTGTATTTCATTTTGCATGTCCTCCTGCAAACTGGAAGTTACTACTCAGATTCTATCATTGATTCGACGCTTGGCTGTATACTCTATAACATCGATTTTATAAACCACAGTATTCGCAAGTTGCATAGGATTGAATTTTTTAGACACAATCCCATAATGTTCAAGAAGAACCGTCAACAAGCTTTCTTTTTCTGCATCATTCGCCTTTTCAATGATACCTTTTCCTATAACACTTTCGTATGCAAAGCTGCTGGTGCAGGCTTCTTCACCAATTGGCTGCATTACCATGTGTCCGCAGTCCACTTCAAATGCAACATGAGGGTCATTTGCAATGATTTCATGTTTAGAACCTTCTTTAGCTCCATGGAAAAACAACGTAAGATGTGTTTCATTCATGATAAAGCCATAATTCACTGGCAAAATATAGGGATATATTCCGTTATTCAGTGAAATCCGAAGAACCTCAGCCTTTGCCAGTATCTCTTTGATTTCATTTCTGTCTGTAACTTCACGTTCTTTTCTGCGCATCTTGGAATCCTCCTTTATGATTTGCAATCGATTGAGTTAAGTATACCATACTCGCCGCCGATCTTCCACCGAAGATGCCAAACGCCCCCGACACTCGAAAGAGCCGGGGGCGTTTGGTGTAATGTTAAGGGGACAAAAGGAGAAGATCAGGCTAATTTCAGAACTCCTGCCTGAGTCAGACGCTTGCGGAGCAGTGCGCCGACAACACAGGAGATGACGACCTTTGCGAGGTCGAAGGCGATGAAGGGATAGACACAGACGGCCAGCGCGTAGCTCAGCTCACACTGCATCTGGATGACGAACCATGCCGTACCGAATACATAGCTGACAGCGATGCCCAGCACAAGGCCGATACCGGAAACAATGGGCTGACCCTTGCTCTTCTCGATGAAGAGGCCGCCAATGAGTGCCATCGGCAGGAAACCGATGAGGTAGCCACCCGTCGGGCCTGCCAGCTTTGCCAGACCTGCGCCGTAGCCGGAAAAAACAGGAATTCCGACTGCGCCGATCGCCAGATAAATAGCGACGCTCAGCGTGCCGAACTTCGAGCCAAGCAGCCAGACGGTCAGGCAGATGACGAGGTTCGTCAGGGAGATGGGCACTGCGCCGATAGGGACGGACAGCGGGCCAAGAACACACATGACAGCGGCCATCACTGCGGTGACAGCCATCTGATAGGTCGTAATTTTTTTGTCTTCCATAAAATACCTCTCACACGTCAAGTTCAGATTTGTTTTTCACAAGTGACAGTATACTCCGGGGCTTTGCGCACGGTCAACACAGAATCTTTCGACAGGTTTACAATCACAAAAACCTTGCAAACCATCGCCAGAACTTTTATAATAGGAGGACAATGCCGAAAGGAGGCCTATACATGGGCGGAGGACATCTTTCCCGACCGGACTTCGGGATGCCACAGCCAGACCCATCCCATCCGCTGACCGAATTCTATCTCTTATTGCAGCATACCCTCGACCGTTCCGGGGTGTTTGCCCTGCCCGCCCTCTACGCGGGCTTCCAAGCTCCGGCACGGCGCATCTATCCGGACGAAGCCGCCGACTATCTCGTCCTGTCCGAGAAGGAACGGACGGGGATGACCCGGCTGCTTTCTCCCGGACGGCTTCAGCTGTTGTACAGCTCACTGCATGTCGCGCCGGACGGCACGCCTGCGACTCTGCTTCTGACCGAGGAATGCAGCCGCACCGTCTGCGCCGTCCAGCTTCTCCCGCCGTTTTTGTGGGACGAGCCGCTTCCGCCTGTGCCGGACAGCCCGATGGCTCTCACCCTGACCCTGACGATGCAGGACGTCGAAGCCATCGACCTTGACCCGTCGGCACTGGGACGCCGCCTCACCGAGGACACCGCCGGGAAACACTGGATACGCCACCCCAAGACCGAGACGTATCTCGCCCGACAGGTCGCCTTGTTCCAGCGCGTCTACCGAAAATGACCGTTCATCATCCGACCTTGGAAAAAATTATCAATTGTTCTTCCGGAATGCAATAATGCGGACAGCTGACCCGTATATAGGGTGAGTGTTCCATCTGTACCGAAGCTCAGCTTCCCGGGAGATCAAAGGAGCGTTAAACTTATGGGACAGCTACCAAAAGAAACTGTTTTCGCGCTGGCCGTGCAGAAGTACAGCGACGCGGTCTACCGCGCCGCCGTCCACAACTGCAGCTGCACCGCCGACGCCGAGGACGTGGTGCAGGACGTTTTTGAAAAGCTTTTATCCTACGATGGCCGCTTTGAAAGTGAGGAGCACCTCAAAGCATGGCTTCTGCGGGTCGCGATCAATCGCTGCCGGGACCTGACCCGGTCTGCCCGCCAGAAGGATACCGAGCTTGACGAGAACCTGCCCGCGCCCGATGACTTTACCGACGGCAGTGTGCTGGATGCGGTACGCACCCTGCCCGAAAACTACCGCAACGCGGTCTACCTTCATTATTATGAGGGCTATACCGCTGCGGAGGTCGGACGAATGCTGGGCGCACCCACGAACACGGTGCTCAGCTGGCTGCGCCGCGCACGGGCGCAGTTACATACGATGCTGAAAGAGGAGATAGAAGATGAGATGGTATGAGTATAAAATGGAGGTAGACGACCTTCACGCTTCGGATGACCTGAAAGCGAAGCTCATGGCCATGCAGAACCAGCAGGCGGCACAGCAGCCCGCGGTGGAGTTCAAAGCCCCGCCCGCGTCACGCTCTGCCCGCAAGAAGCCCATCCGCTTCCCTGCTAAGCGGCTCTTCGGGCTGGCAGCCTGCCTTGCCCTCTGCGTTGTGGTGGGCGGCAGTGCGTTCAGTGTCCTGCATCTCGGTGTCGGCGGCTCTTCGCCTCTGATCGCGAAAAGCTCCCGCGCTGCCGTCACAAGTGGTTCGGCAGACACCGCCATGTACGCGATGGCAAGCAGTCCAGAGGCCGCAACTTACGGACTGGACGACTCCACCAATTCCGCTCTCCTGACGAGCGGCGAGATGGACAGCACCGAAGCCCGCCGGACGGACAGCGCGAAAATCATCTACACGGCGAACCTCTCGCTGGAAAGCAAGGACTACGATTCCGCTGTCGCCGCCCTGAACGCCGCCCTGTCGGACGCAGACGGCTATATGGAGTCCAGCAACGAATCCACCTACAGCGGCTCTAGCCGCACCCTCTCGCTGACTCTGCGTGTGCCGCAGGACAACTACCAGAGCTTCCTCACCGCCGCAGCGGAGGCAGGCAACCTCGTCAACAAGAGCGAGCAGGCCGATGACGTCACCAGCCAGTATATCGACCTCGAGGCCCGCATCTCCAACCTGACCGCCCAGCGCACCCGCCTGCAGGAATTGCAGGCCAACGCCGAGACCCTCAGCGACCTGCTGGACATCGAGTCCTCCCTGAGCGACGTGCAGTATCAGCTGGAAAGCTATCAGAGCCAGCTGGACTGGTACGCACAGCAGGTCGAGTGCTGCACCGTCTACGTCTCCCTGAGTGAGGTCAAGGAGTACACCCCCGTTGAGGAGGGCTTCGGTGAGCGCGTCGCCTCCTCGTTCCGGAATGGCTGGTCGAACTTCATCGCCGGCGCACAGCAGCTCGTCGTCTGGCTGATCCTGGCTTGGCCGCTGCTGATCTTGCTCGCAGTTCTGACCGTCGGCATCCTGCTCTGGCGTCGCTACAAAGCAACTCGCAAATAATTTTCAAAAAAGCCTTGACATCTACCCCGCATTGTGGTATTATACTTGAGCAGTCAGCGAACAGCTGATGCGGACAAGTAAATATCGCGGGGTGGAGCAGTCTGGTAGCTCGTCGGGCTCATAACCCGAAGGTCGTTGGTTCAAATC
>CAVJGY010000138.1:0-1270 GCA_963648915.1 Acutalibacteraceae bacterium
CTCCCACTGCTTCCGCCCTCAAACTGACCGACCGTTCCACCTGCCGGAACGCGCCAGATCGTCAGCTGTGCCTTATAGCCGCCATTGGACGGGTAGAGGAAGCTCTCGTAGTCGGTCGCCGTGCCCGTGAAAACAACATCGCCTACGTCGGTCTGGATCGTCAGAGAGGTATAGGACACCCAATCGGGAAAGCTCAGAGCCGGGTGTGCGTCGTAAATGACGCCGATCTTCTGGACGTTCAGGGTATCCGGGCTGGAAAACACCTTGTCCAGCTGTCCGCCCAGAAGGGGGACCTGCCAGCAGTAGCCGTTCACTTCCAAGCCCGTCTCGCCGAAATGCGTGTCCGAGGCAGGCATCGAATCCTCGGTCTTGAAGGCGTAGCTGACGCCCATCACCGCCCCCAGCATCACGACCACACCGACCGCGACGCCCACGAGCCACAATAAAAATCGTTTCATCTATGCACTCCTCATAAGCAAAAAGGGCGCACTCAGCAGGCCGTTTCCAGACCCGTCGAGTGCGCCCGATGATTCCTTGGTATTTGCGTTTGCTCCGCGTTATTCTGCGGCATCCTCAGCAGGCGCAGCGTCCTCAGCCGGAGCAGCTTCCTCGGTGGTGACAGTCTCATCCTCGCCGAACAGCAGACGCTCGTACTCGTCCAGCTCCTTCTCGCGGCGGCGCAGATACACTGCAACAGCGGCCAGCGCGCCAGCCACAGCAGCCAGGGTGGTGATCACAGCGATCAAGCAAGATTTCTTCATAGGTTCAGCACACTCCTTTTTTCGGTCAAAACGATGTTTCAGTTTGTTTTTCCAGCGGGAGACCCGCAGCATCAGCTCCAGCACTTTCCACAGTGCAGAAAGCATGTGAAGCGAGAGTTTTACCAGAAAGATCATCCGCAGCATCCTCCGTATCGTATCGCCTTATGGGTTTATTATACCCGCTGGACGAAAAAAATACAAGCATGTTTTACAGGCCCAGCCGTTTTTTATACGCCTTGAACGCCCCGGGCAGGGTGTATTCCTCCCGCAGCTGCTCCCGACTGGCCCAGAGAAAGCCGTTCGGTGCATTCTGGGGCGGAACTTCTGCCGAAAAGCCCGTCATCCGCCACTCGATATGGCTGAAAATATGCTTTGCTGACGGGAGAGCTTCGATTTTTATGGGATCGCACACAAGCCCCAGCTCTTCCAGACGGACTTTCAGCGTGTCAGCAGACAGTGCCTCGCCTTCCCAGAGGACAGGCTGCCACAGTCCGGCCAACAGTCCCTTC
>CAVJGY010000138.1:1280-4137 GCA_963648915.1 Acutalibacteraceae bacterium
CGCTGCTGGATGAGCAGCCGCCCTTCACTCTCCACAAGTGCCACTGTGACTGGCTCGATGCGCCGGGCTTTCGGCTTGGCTTTCTGGGGAAGATTCAATGCCGTGCCTGCTTTTCTGGCCTGACAAAGCTCTTTCAGCGGGCATTCCTCGCAGAGCGGTGCACCGTTCGGCACACAGACCAGCGCACCTAGCTCCATCAACGCCTGATTGTAGTCGCCCGGCTTATCCTCGGGCTGATGCTCCATGACACGGACGGTAAAGGCCTTTTTCACGGCCGGGTCGGTGATGAGGCGGTCGTCGTTGTACAGACGGGAAAACACCCGCAGGACGTTCCCGTCCACCGCCGGAACAGGCAGGCCAAAGCTGATGGACGCGATTGCTCCCGCAGTGTAGTCGCCGATGCCGGGCAGAGCACGCAGGGCGTCATAGTCGGCCGGAAGCTGACCGCCGTAGTTCTCGCAGACCAGCTTTGCGGCCTTTTGGAGGTTGCGCACCCGGCTGTAATAGCCCAGACCCTCCCAGAGCTTGTGCAGCTTTTCCTCGTCGCAGTCGGCCAATGCCGGGATATCCGGCAATGCCGCGAGGAATCGCTCATAATAGGGCAGTGCCGCCGAAACGCGGGTCTGCTGGAGCATGATCTCACTCAGCCAGACATGGTACGGGCTTGGGTCGGTGCGGAATGGCAGGATGCGCTGGTTCTGATAGAACCAATCCAAAAGCGCAGGGGCGATGTTTTCCACAAAGAATCACCTCGTTGTTGAAAATCAAATCAAAAACCGGACTGCCATAGGATACAGCAGTCCGGCCAAAAATCATGATAGAATTAGAAACCGTAAGCGGTGCGGGGGAACGGCAGGACGTCACGGATGTTCTGGATGCCCGTGAGGTACATAATCATGCGCTCGAAGCCGAGGCCATAGCCTGCGTGCTCCACGCCGCCGAACTTGCGCAGGTTGAGATACCAGTCATAGCTGGACTTGTCCAGACCCAGCTCGTCCATGCGGGTCACCAGCTTGTCGTAGTCCTCTTCACGCTGGCTGCCGCCGATCAGCTCGCCGATGCCGGGAACGAGCATATCGGCTGCTGCAACGGTCTTTCCGTCCGGATTCTGCTTCATGTAGAAGCTCTTGATCTCCTTCGGGTAGTCGGTGACAAAGACGGGCTTCTTGTAGACCACTTCGGTCAGATAACGCTCGTGCTCGGTCTGGATGTCCACACCCCACTCGACCGGGAACTGGAACTTCTTGTTGTTCTTCTTGAGGATCTCAATGGCGTCGGTGTAGGTGACGCGGCCGAACTCGCTGTTTGCGACCAGTTCCAGACGCTCGATGAGGCCCTTGTCGATGAACTGGTTGAAGAAGGCCATCTCATCCGGGCAGTTGTCCAGAACATAGCGGATGACGTACTTCGTCATAGCCTCGGCGGTGTCCATGTAGCCGTTCAGGTCGCAGAAAGCCATCTCCGGCTCGATCATCCAGAACTCGGCTGCATGACGGGTGGTGAAGCTCTTCTCAGCGCGGAAGGTCGGGCCAAAGGTGTAGACCTTGCCGAATGCCATTGCCATAGCCTCGGCCTCCAGCTGGCCGGAAACGGTCAGGTTGACCGGCTTCTCGAAGAAGTCCTGCGTATAATCGACCGTGCCGTCCTCGTTCTTGGGGACATTCTCGAGGTCGAGGGTCGTGACGCGGAACATCTCGCCTGCACCCTCGCAGTCGGATGCAGTCAGCAGCGGAGAGTGTGCATAGACGAAGCCGTTCTCTTGGAAGAACTTGTGGATGGCGTAAGCGGCCACACTGCGGACGCGGAATGCTGCGTTGAAGGTGTTAGTGCGGGGACGCAGAGTAGGCATGGTGCGCAGATACTCCATGCTCATCTTCTTTTTCTGCAGCGGATACTCGTCCGCCGGGCAGTCGCCCAAAATCTCCACGCTGTCAGCATTCAGCTCAAAGGGCTGCTTTGCCTGCGGGGTCAGGACGATGCGGCCGACAACGCGCAGGCTGCTGTACAGTCCGGTGTGGACGACCTGCTCATAGTTTTCCAGCTTGCCTGCTTCCAGAACGACCTGCAGGGTCTTGAAGCAGCCGCCGTCGGACAGAGCGATGAAGCCGATGTTCTTGGAGTCGCGGATGTTCTTTGCCCAGCCGCAGACGGTGACGACCGTGCCATCGGCAGGGGTGTTCTTGTACAGCGAAACGATCTCAGTACGTTCCATGGGATTTTCCTCCGATATCAAAATAAAAAGACAGCTTTTGCCCTGAAAGTTCAGGGCGAACAAGCTGTCTTGTAATGTCCGCGGTGCCACCTGAATTACCGGAAGTGTCCGGTCGCTCGCGTGCTCATAAAAGTTTTAGAAGCACTGTCCCCGTAACGCTGGACATGCGGCGCACCTACTGACAGCAGAAATGCTGTGTTCAGCTTGCAGCTCCCGGGTGTTCGTTCACGCACCGTCCGCGCACGGCTCTCAGCTGTGCCGCGCTCTCTGTGGCGTCCTCTGTGCGCTACTTTTCCCGCTCATCGCTTTTCAGTTCTTTAAAAATAGCACACCCGCGCGGGTTTGTCAATTAAAAAATCCGACTTTCATCTTGCAATCTCCGACAAAAAATGTTATCATTTAAAATGACATGTTGTGCGTTTGACACACGTTTTGCATTTGGGTGCGTTTAAGCTTTCCTGCACCATGAGACCACCGTCTTTAGGAGGACACTATGACCGAAAACAAATTCCTGTACGAACAACAGCTTTCACATGAAGCTTGCGAAGATGAGGAAATCAATCTTACTTCTCTGTTGTTCACCGTTCTGCACAAATATCGGCAGATGGCTGCTGCTGCACTTATCTGTGCAGTTCTGTTTATCAT
>CAVJGY010000139.1:0-4131 GCA_963648915.1 Acutalibacteraceae bacterium
CTCTTTACGCTTACACCTCATCAGTCGCTAACGCGACAGCTTCCCCTCAAGGGGAAGCCTCTTGGCGAGAAGATAAAGCTTTTATTATAACAAAAACCAGAAACCTTCCAAACAGAAGATTTCTGGTTTTTCTATTATTTAGTGATTTATCAATAGTGCAGCTGTTCAGCGGTCAGCGATTCGAGCACCGGAAGCATGGCAGCGGCCTCTGCCTTGGCAGTGGGAAGATCCATGTCGCGGTAGTTGCCGCATTCGACCTCGCTTGCGCCGGGGATATCGCCCTCGAACGCAGCCATGAAGCGGAAGCTCTCCACGGTCAGAGCCAGTGCCTCGGCCGGGGTCAGACCACGGGTCAGCAGATAGAATCCGGTGCGGCATCCCATCGGACCGACGTAAATCACGCCGTCCTTGTAGGAGCTGTTCCGGGCGTAGGTCGCGAACAGATGCTCCAGCGTGTGGGCTGCACCCGTCGTCAGATAGTCGCCCTGATTGGGCTTCTTCATCCGGATGTCCCACGTCAGGACGTCGCCGTCCTGACGGCTCAGATACATGCCGCGCTCGAGCTTGGTGTGGTCGACACAGAAGCTTGCAATGCGTTCCATTCCGTTCACCTCGTGCCCGTCAGATCAAGCCTGAAGACGCTGGACACTGCCGTGTGCGCAGTCGACAGCGATCATCAGACCGTCGCGGATGTGTGCGGTCGCACCTGCAGCACCGACGATGGTGGGCTTGAGCAGAGCCTTGCCAGCGATGGCAGCATGGCTGTTCAGACCCGGCTCTTCGACGACCAGAGCAGCAGCGTCACGAACGAAGCTGAGCATCTCGTTGTTGGTAGAGGGAACGACCAGAACCATACCGGGCTTGAACTTTGCGCGGACCTCCTCGAGGGTGTGGCAGACGCAGGCCTTGCCGGTGGCGTTGGACAGGGTAGAACCCTCCGGGCCGACGCCGACACCGCTGGACAGGCAGTTGCCGATCATGTGGATCTTGATCATGTTGGTGGTGCCGGACACGCCCACGGGAACACCGGCAGTGACGACAGCCAGCTCGCCGTTGTGCAGGTAGCCGTGCTCCTTTGCCAGAGCGGTGGACATCTCGATCAGCTCATCGGTGCTGTGTGCAAGCTCCATCATGAGCGGGGTGATGCCCCAAGAGAGGGACAGCTGACGCTGCACCTGCTCGTTCATGACGCAGGCGATGATGGGCTGTGCGGGGCGGTACTTGCTCAGCAGACGAGCGGTCGTGCCGGACTCGGACACGGTGACGATGGCAGAAGCATTGACGTCCTCTGCGGTCAGGCAGGCAGCGTGTGCAGTTGCATCGCTGACGCTGATCTTGCCGGTGACGGAGGTCTGGGTCAGGCGGCGGTCGATATAGTGTGCCTCGTTCTCAGTGCGCTCTGCGATTGCGGACATGGTCTTGAGAGCCTCGACCGGGTATGCACCGGCAGCGGTCTCGCCAGACAGCATGATGGCAGAAGTGCCGTCGTAGATGGCGTTTGCAACGTCGGAAATTTCAGCACGGGTCGGGCGGGGGTTCACCATCATGCTGTCCAACATCTGGGTAGCAGTGACGATGGGCTTGCCGAAGGAGAAGGAGCGGTCGATGACGCTCTTCTGGATGCCGGGCAGCTCGGTGAAGTTGATCTCGACGCCGAGGTCACCACGAGCGACCATGACAGCGTCCGCAGCAGCGAGGATGCTGTCGATGTTGTCGACGCCCTCACGGTTCTCGATCTTTGCGATGATGCGGATGTTGGAATCGTAATCGTTCAGCAGGTTGCGGATGTCGTAGACGTCCTGTGCGCAGCGGACGAAGGAAGCGGCGATGAAATCAAAACCCTGCTCGATGCCGAAGATGATGTCCTCGCGGTCCTTCTGGCTCAGGTACGGCATGGACAGGTGGACGCCGGGAACATTGACGCCCTTCTTGGTCTTGATCTTGCCGTTGTTCAGGACTTCGCAGACGATGTCGGTGTCGGTGACAGCCTTGATGCTCAGCTTGATGAGGCCGTCGTCCAGCATGATGGTGCCGCCCGGCTCGACGTCCTGCGGCAGGTCTTTATAGGTGATGGAGCAGATCTCCTTCGTGCCCTCGACCTCGCGGGTGGTCAGGGTGAACTCCTGACCTGCCTCCAGCATCTCGACGCCGTTCTTGAACTCCTTCAGACGGATCTCAGGACCCTTGGTGTCCAGCAGAGCAGCGACCGGCTTGCCCAGCTCGGCACGGATGGCCTTCAGGCTGTCCAGACGGCCCTTGTGCTCCTCGTGAGAGCCATGGGAAAAGTTGAAACGGGCAACATTCATGCCGTTGGCGACCAGCTCGCGCAGGACGCCGTCCTTATCGGTAGAAGGGCCAAGGGTGCAGATGATCTTCGTTTTTCTCATATGGTATACCTCCAACATCTCTCTAAATTCATTCTATCTTGGCACGGCGGGGTGCTTTGCGGTCTCCCGCCGTCTCTGCCGGGTCGTTCACGGATGACCCGACAGGGAAGAAACTTCAATATGGCTGCTTGAAAACCATACCATCTTATATTATAAACGCTTGGATACAATAGAGCAAGAGAAATCTTTGCAAAGAAGCCCTAAAGATTTCATAAAGGGCGGCATCCCCGACAAAATGCTTGCGAAAACGGCCGCCCTCGCATATAATAGAGACAAACAAAAGTCTCACTTCTCAGGGAGAGTATGCCCCGGTGGGTGGGACGGAAAACGGAGAAAAAGAATATGGAAAAACGTGTTTTTCTGATCGTTCTGGACAGCTTTGGCATCGGCGCAGAGCCGGACGCCCCCGCATTCGGCGATGAGGGAACGAACACCCTCGGTGCAATTGCGAAGCATCCCAATTTCCACTGCCCGAATCTGCAAAAGCTGGGTATGTTCAACATTGACGGCGTGACCGCAGGCGAGAAGTGTGACGCGCCCATCGGTGCGTTCGCCCGTCTGCAGGAGCAGAGCATGGGCAAGGACACCACCATCGGCCACTGGGAGATCGCAGGCGTCGTCAGCCCGAAGCCGCTGCCGACTTTCCCCAATGGCTTCCCGGACAGCCTCATCCACGAGTTCGAGGAAAAGACCGGGCACAAGGTCCTCTGCAACAAGCCCTACTCCGGCACGCAGGTGCTCAAGGACTACGGCGAGCAGGCTATGAAGGAAAACGCCCTCATCGTCTACACCAGCGCGGACAGCGTATTTCAGGTGGCGGCCAACGAGGAGCTTGTCCCCGTCCATGAGCTGTACCGCTACTGCGAAATTGCCCGCGAGATGCTCAAGGGTGAGTACGGTGTGGGCCGTGTCATTGCCCGCCCCTTCCTCGGCAACAGCGCAGACACCTTCTATCGTACCACCAACCGCCACGACCTGAGCCTCAAGCCGCCCCGCAAGACCATGCTCGACCTGCTCAAGGATGCAGGCAAGGATGTCATCGCAGTCGGCAAAATCTTCGACATCTTCGACGGCGAGGGCGTGACCGAGAAGATCAAGACCACCGGAAATACCAACGGCATCGCCTTCACAAAGGCGTTGCAGACCCGCGACTTCGAGGGTCTGGCCTTTGTCAACCTCGTTGACTTCGATATGCTCTACGGCCACCGCCGCGATGTGGCTGGCTATGCCGCCGCCGCGACCGAGTTCGACCAGTTCCTCGCCGACTTCATCCCCGGGATGCGGGAGGGCGACCTGCTGATGGTGACCGCCGACCATGGCTGTGACCCGTCCTACACCAAGACCACCGACCACACCCGTGAATATGTGCCGTATCTCATCTGCGGCAAGGGCGTTAAGCCGGGCGTCGACCTCGGCACCAAGCTCTGCTTCGGCACCATCGCACACACCATCTGCGATTATCTGGGCGTGGACGCATCCAGCCTCGACGGTCAGGGCGTTCTGGACAGCATCCTGAAGTAAGCTTTTTGGATTTTTTCACGTTTTGTCTATTGTGTTTGAGCCGCCCGGGTGGTATCCTATCGGTATTGAATGGAAACGAAAAACGAAGATGTGGGAGAACCATCCATGAAAAAGAAAACCGTTGTCCGTGTCGCAGTGGCCGGAGTTCTGGCCGTTGCAGTGGCGGCAGTATTGGTCTGGGCGGGAAACCGCGATACCGTAGACGACAGCCTGAGCTATGAAG
>CAVJGY010000140.1:0-4121 GCA_963648915.1 Acutalibacteraceae bacterium
GCATCAGCGCGGTCGGTACAATGTCCTCGACCTCTGTTTCCACTTTCGCGTGGATGGGCTGGGTCTCGTGCCGAAACAGGAAAAGTAAAATCCCCAGCGAGGCCGCCGCACCCAGCTCAACGCCCCAGAAGATGCCCGGCTTGTCGTGCATCCAGAAGAAGTCGAAGAAATTCATCTCAGCAAAGCCGCCCAGCAGGATACTGGTGGTGTCGCCGACCAGAGTTGCCGCGCCCTGCAGATTGGACGAGACGGCAATGGAGATCAGAACCGGCACAGGCGATATTTTCAGCTTGCGGGAAATCGCCAGCCCGACCGGAGCGATCATCAAGACGGTCGCTACATTGTCCACGAACGCACTGATGATGCCCGCGAACAGTGCCAGCATTGACACCGCCCATTTTACATTCGGGACGCGGGAAATCAGGATCTCGGCCAGACGAAGGGGCATTTTGCTCTCGATGAAGAGGGCGACCGTTCCCATCGTTCCGGCCATCATGAGCAGGACATTAAAGTCAATGGCGCGGGCGGCGTCCATCGGGGTGAAATCGTACCATCCCAGTCCGCCCAACACCAGAAACGCCGCCGCACCGCCCAGTGCGATCCACGGGCGGTACTGCTGAAAAAACAGCATCAGAAGATACACCGCTATGAACAGGCACAACGCCAGAATCATATGTTCTCCCTCCGGGTCCGTCAGCAGCTTGTGTCAGCGTCCTCGTCGATCATCCGATAGCCGACGCCCAGCTCGTTGAGGATGTAATTGTTGCTGCCGGGCCGACTTCCCATCTTTTTACGGATGTTCGCCATATTGACCTGCAGCTTCTTCGTGCTTCCGCAGTCGGTATCGCCCCAGATGGCTTTCACGATGGCCGCATAGGTCATGACACGTCCGGCGTGCTCCGAGAGGAAGGCTACAATATTATATTCGGTCTGGGTCAGCTTGACCTCCTGTCCGGCGATAAAAACTTTTCGACGCTCATAGTTGATGGTCATATCCTGCGCCGTAAACGTCCCGCTGGGCAGGCCGGAGGTGCTGTAGCGGCTCAGGCGGAGAGCTGCACGGACACGCGCCAGCAGCTCGCCTGTACCGAAAGGCTTGGTGATGTAATCGTTCGCGCCGAGGTCGAGGGCTTCAATTTTATCCTTTTCGGTCGTCCGTGCCGACAGCACCATGATCGGGGTCATGCTCTTCTGACGCACCGCGCGGATGAACTCGAGGCCGTCCCGGTCGGGCAGACCCAAATCCAAAATCACCAAGTCCGGCATGTGCGAGGAAAAGAGGGTCAGACCCATTGCGCAGGTGTTCGCCACCAACGCCTGATAATCATTCGTTTCCAGCAGCGTCTCGATAAAGCTGCAGATGTTCGCTTCGTCCTCCACCACAAGGACCTTGAACTTGTTGTTACTCATCTTCGCTCTCCTCCGTTTCAATCTCTTCCGTTTCCAGCCAGAAGCGGATGGTCGTTCCTTCGCCCGGGGTGCTTTCGGCTTTGATCTCGCCGCCGTGCGCCTTGATGATGGCCGCACAGACCGACAGGCCGATGCCCATACTGTGCTTGCCGCCCTCGCCCGAATTGCCGGACGTATCCGACGGAAGCGTTCCGCTGAACAGGGTCTTGAGCCGTTCCTTCGGGATGCCGCAGCCGTTGTCCTTGACCTCGAACACCGCACGATTTCCGACCGTAAAGACCTGTAACGTCAGCTTCGTCATCCCCTTCGCGTGATGGACGGCGTTTTCCAGCAGGTTCGTCAACACCTGCTGAATCAGCATCGAATCCATCGGGATGACGATGAAATCATCCGGAAGGGACACGTTGACGACCACGCCCGGATGAAGCTTCTGGAATCGTACCAGTACGCTGTCGACCAGCTCTTCCAGCACGGTGGGCGTTTTCTGCACCGAGACCTTCTCGCTGTCGATGCGGGTGACGGACAGCAGATTCTCGACCATCCGGTTGAGCCACTGGGCGTCCGAGCAGACCTCCCGCAGGAGCTTCAACT
This sequence comes from Acutalibacteraceae bacterium, assembly GCA_963648915.1. GTDB lineage: Bacteria > Bacillota > Clostridia > Oscillospirales > Ruminococcaceae > Faecalibacterium. The sequence goes on from CAVJGY010000140.1 coordinate 2,002, forward strand.
TCTGCTCCTTTTCCAGCGAATCGTAGTTCTCGATGACCGTCGAGCACGCGCCGTAAATAGAGGTCAGCGGCGTCCGCAGGTCATGCGAGACGGCACGCAGAAGGTTCGCACGGGTCTTTTCGGCCTCGCTCTCCATCCGCAGCTGCTCCTGCTTTTTGTTGCGGGTCGTCAGCATACTTGTCATGATGGACACCGCCAGCATCACCACGCCCGAAACAAGATTCTCGGTCAAGGTGAAATTGAACTGAAAATAGGGTGCGCGAAATGCAAAATTGACGGCCAGCACACTGAGCAGCGACGCCGCCACGCCCCACGCATAACCATCGGTATAGACCGAGGTGATAAACACCGACAGTACGAATATCATCGAGGCCATGCCCGCGATTCGTCCCGTGACGACTTGGATCGCCGTCACGATGGCAAAGGACAGGCAGAGCATCCCGACCAAAATCAGGGCGTTCTGCCACCAGCGTTTCTCTTTCATCCGGGTGATTTCCCCTCACTTTCTCCCCACACGTGTTTTCGGAATACTTTCGTCTTAAAAGTATAGCATAAAATCGCTAAAGATGCAGTAAAAGCAGCCCATATTGACCGATTTTTGATGCGTCGGCGTCCGAAAAGCATCGAGTCGGTCTGCTCTCATCAGAACCGGAACAACAGGGCGATTGACAACGGGGGCTTTTCGGACGATAATAGAAGCATCTTTGTGAAACAGAGGGGAAACGATTATGCTGTATTTTGAAAACGACTACTGCGAGGGTGCGCATCCGGCCATCCTGCAAAAGCTGACCGAGACCAACTTTGAGAAGGTGTCCGGCTACGGCACTGACCCGTACTGCGCCAGCGCGAAGGAAAAGATTCGTGCGGCCTGCTCCTGCCCGGACGCGGATGTCTACTTCATCTCGGGCGGCACGCAGACCAACGCTATTGTTATCGCATCGATGCTGAACCGCTGGGAGGGCGTCATCGCCGCCGCGACCGGACATGTTGCCGGACACGAAGCGGGTGCGATCGAGTACACCGGGCACAAGGTTCTGGGTCTGCCCCAGAAGAACGGCAAGCTGTCCGCCGACACCGTCCGGGATTTCTGCCAGACCTTCTTCGCCGACGGCAACCACGACCACATGGTATTCCCCGGCATGGTCTACATCTCCCACCCCACCGAGTACGGCACGCTCTACACCAAGGCCGAGCTGGAAGCCCTGTCCGCTGTCTGCCATGAATTCAAGCTTCCCCTCTTTCTGGATGGTGCACGTCTGGGCTACGGCCTTGTCGCCGAGGGTACGGACGTAACGCTGGCCGACCTCGCCCGTCTGACCGACGTGTTCTACATCGGCGGCACGAAGGTCGGCGCACTCTGTGGCGAGGCTGTCGTGTTCCCGCACGGTGCACCGGCGCACTTCATGACGATGGTGAAGCAGCAGGGCGCGCTGCTGGCAAAGGGCCGTCTGCTGGGCATCCAGTTCGACGTCCTCTTCACCGACGACCTCTACACGAAAATCAGCCAGAATGCCATCACGACGGCCAATGTCCTGAAGCGTGCCCTGTCTGACAAGGGCTATCAATTCTTCATGGACTCCCCCACCAACCAAATTTTCGTCGTCCTGTCCAACAAGCAGCTTGCCGCGCTGGAGGGCAAGGCAAAATTCGGCTTCTGGGAGAAATACGACGACACCCACACCGTCGTCCGCATCGCCACCAGCTGGGCCACCAAGATGGAAGAGATCATGCAGCTCATCGAGCTGATGTGATGGAACGCCCAGTTATTGGCATTTTGCCGAACTTTCCAAAAGCTCTTTGTGCAGGATGCTGATTGAAATTTTCTGCCGGGTATGGTATTTTTTAAAAAGAACAACGCAGGATGCGGGAAAGGGGCAGGTGTACACCAAAAGGGGTATCCTTGCCTCTTTTTCCTGTTGACGCATCCTGTGCCGTAATTTTTTCGTGATGATAGGAAGGAAGGGTTTTACAATGGGTTTCTTTGATAAACTGTTTGGCGGCAAGACGGAGGCTGCACCCAAATTCTCCGGTGAAAAAATGACGATCAAGGCTCCGATCGATGGCAAGGTCATCCCGCTGGAGCAGGTCCCCGACGAGACGTTCGCAACTGCGATCCTTGG
>CAVJGY010000141.1:0-4098 GCA_963648915.1 Acutalibacteraceae bacterium
CCCTGAAGGATGGTGTCATCGCCGACTTTGACATCACCGCAAACATGCTCGAGAACTTCCTCAAGAAGGCCTGCGGCAACAGCATGTTCTCCCGTCCCCGGGTCGTCATCTGCATTCCGTCGGGTGTCACCGAGGTCGAGCGTCGTGCTGTCCGTGAGGCAACGCTGAAGGCCGGCGCACGTCAGGTCTCGGTCATCGAAGAGCCGATGGCAGCCGCCATTGGTGCGGGTCTGCCCATCAGCGAGCCGACCGGCAGCATGATCGTCGATATCGGCGGCGGCACGGCTGAAATTGCAGTCATCTCGCTGGGCGGCATCGTTGCTTCCCGCAGTGTCCGTATGGCGGGCGATATGTTCGATCAGGCCATCATCGCCTTCATCAAGCGGAAGTACAACCTGCTCATCGGTGAGCGCACCGCAGAGCAGATTAAGATCGAGATCGGTTCGGCTTATCCGATGGATCCCGAGATGACGATGGAGATCAAGGGCCGCAACCTCGTCGACGGTCTGCCGAAGAACATCGTCGTTCACTCCGAGGACGTCCGCGAGGCTCTGCTGGAGTGTCTGGTGAAAATCACCACCGCCATCAAGGAGACGCTGGAGCGCACTCCGCCGGAGCTGAGCGCGGATATCATCGACCACGGCATCACCCTGACGGGCGGCGGCGCACTGCTGCGCGGCCTCGACCAGCTGATTGAGAGCGAGACGGGCATCGACGTCCATGTCGCAGAGGATCCGCTGGACTGCGTTGCCAAGGGTGCAGGCGCAGTGCTCGACCATGTGGATGTCCTGCACGATGTGCTGGATACCGACGGCGGCCACATGTAATCAGAGGTGCGGATGGCCCAGCGGCTATCCGCCCTTTTTGTAATCGGAGGAGAACAAGTTGAAAGACTTTTTCGATACTTGGAAATTCAAGATCCTCATTGTGGTGGCGGTCTTTCTGGTGGGTATCATGGCCTATGCGGGCGCGAACGACCGCCTGACCGCTGCCCCGCAGGAGTTGCTCAGCGTGGCGGCTGCACCCTTCCAGAAGGCGGCGGCCTTCATCACGGGCGGTGCGTCCTCTCTCTGGGAGAAGTACACCCGCATCGATGATATCATCGCCGAGAATGAGCAGCTCTCGCAGGAGAACGCCGAGCTTCGGAACCAGATGGTCGACTATGACCGCATCAAGGCCGAGAACGAGGCGTACAAAGCCCTGACGAACATCCAGCAGCAGCGGCCGGAGATGACCTATGTGTCGTCCTTTGTCATTGGCCGCGATCCGCTGGACTCCTTCTGGGGATTCACCCTCGATAAGGGCACGCTGGACGGCGTCGCCATCAACGACACGATTGTGAGCGATGAGGGCTATCTGCTGGGCATGGTGACCGAAGCCGATCTGACGAGCTGCAAGGTCATGACGATCTTACACCCGAACTTCAACGCGGCAGGCGTCGTTTCCCGCACCCGGGACAACGGCATCATCACCGGAAGCTCGGACTATGCCGCAGACGGCCTCTGTCTGCTGACCAATCTTTCCCGTGCGACCCTGACCCAGAAAAACGATCAGGTCATCACCACGGGTCTGGGCGGAGTGTTCCCGGCGGACGTTCTGGTGGGCGTCGTGCAGGAGCTTGTCCCGGAGGCCAGCGGCAAGTCGACGATGGCCGTCATCAAGCCGGGCGCAGACCCCAGAACTGTAAAACACGTTTTTATTATTACCAATAGTTGAGAGTTTGGAGGAGAAAGCCCATGGAATCACGCCGCAAGCGCAGCCGAAGCCAGCTGTTCAAATGGGGCGGCTATGTGCTGCTGATGCTGTTGTGCACCGTCCTCCAGACTGCCCCCGGGTTGTTCCAGTTCGGCGCGGCGAAACCGCTCTGGCTGCTGCCGCTGGCGTTGGCCGTGGCAGTGTTTGAGGGGGAATTCGCGGGGGCACTGTTCGGTGCGGTCTGCGGCCTGATGTGGGACTACACCGCCGGACGCACCGTCGGAATGCTGGCGTTGGAGCTGATGGTGCTCTGCTTTTTGCTGTCGGCGGTGATGCAGCTCTACTTCAAGGCGTCTGTCCCGAACTTCCTGCTTCTGGGCGGGGTGTGCGGCCTGCTGGTGCTGACGCTGGACTGGCTGTTTTTCTACTACATGCCGGGCTACAGCAATGTGCTGGGGCGGTATCTCTGGGTCGTGCTGCCCTCGGCGGTGATGACCCTCCCGGTTTTGTGGCTGACCTTCCGCTGGACAAAGCGGATCAGCGAAGAATTCAAGCTTGACAACGGCGTGGTCTGAGCCGTCCCGCCGGAAGGAGAATGAATGAACTCGAACGAACACAAGACGGTGACACGCCGGATGATGGGGCTGATCGCAATCGGTGCGGTCGTCATTGGACTGTATGTGATGCGCCTCATCTTTCTGCAGCTGGTGAACGGCGACAGCTTCAAGTCGCAGGCCACCAACACCACCGACTATAATTTCACGGTCACGGCGGCGCGCGGTGACATCGTGGACAGCTCCGGCCGCCGCATCGCCACCAGCACTACCGGGTATAACGTCGTCCTCAGCAAGCTGCTGATGGGTGGCGAGGACTTGGACGGGATGCTGCAGCGCATCGTGGAGCTTCTCGAGGCCAACGGGGAGAGCTGGAACGACAGCCTGCTCATCAGTGAGCCGGACTCTGCCGGAAACTACACCTTCACGGCCTCGGCCGACAGCACCAGCGAGCAGAAAGCCCTCGCCAACATGAAGGAGAACATGGGCCTGCAGCAGTATGCCACCGCGAATGACGTGATGGAAAAGCTGGTGGAGGACTACAAGCTGGAAGACTACCCGCTCCATTGGCAGCGGGTGCTGGGCGGCATCCACTACGAGATGCAGCTGCAGGCGTTCTCGAACGTCAACAACTTCGTCATGGCCGAGAACGTCAGCGAAAAGACCGTTGCGACCATCAAGGAAAACAGCCTTTCACTGCCCGGTGTTGAAATCGTGGAAACTTCTACCCGTAGTTATGACCGGGGTGATATCCTGCCCCATGTGCTGGGTCGTGTGGGAAAGATCACGGCCGAACGCTGGAAGGTGACCGACGAAAACGGTCAGGTGACCTATCCTCTGCGGGAAAAGGGCTACAACATGAACGACATCCTCGGCATTTCCGGTCTGGAATCTGCCTTTGAGGATGAGCTGCGCGGCAAGGACGGCGTGGAGACCATCACCCGCAATTCGGACGGCGTCATCGTCTCGACGGCCATGACGACCGTGCCCGAGCCGGGTCATACGGTTCAGCTGACCGTGGATGCGGCTTTCCAGAAGGCCGTCGACGAGGCACTGGCGAAGAACATCGACCTCGTGAACCGGACGTACAACGCCACGGTCAATGCGGGCGCGGTGGTCGTCATCAGCACCAAGGACGGAAGCATTCTGGCCTCGTCCAACTACCCGACCTTCGACCAGAATCTCTATGCAACCAACTACAGCGAGTACAGTTCCGACCCGAATCTACCGCTTTATAACCGCGCATTGCTGGGTCTGTATACGCCCGGCTCGACCTATAAGCCCTCGGTCGCCATTGCCGGCCTTGACACGGGGCTGATCAACCAGTATTCCACCGTCTACTGCAACGGCGTGTATAACTACTTCAAGGACTACCACCCCAAGTGCACCCGCCACGGTCACAGCGGCAACATCGACGTCGTGACGGCCATCAAGTGGAGCTGCAACATCTTCTTTTACGATGTCGGCCGCCGCCTGACGAGTGACGTCTACGATTCCTATGCCTACAAGCTGGGTCTTGGACAGAGAACGGGCGTGGAGGTCAGCGAGGCTCTGGGACGTCTGACGACCAAGAATGACTCCAACTATACCGAGTCGCTGGAAGTTCAGGCCGCCATCGGTCAGGGCAATACGGCCGTAACCCCGGTCCAGCTGGCGACCTATGCAGCCACCATCGCGAACCGTGGCACGCGCTACCGCACCCATTTCGTGAAGGCCATCCTCGATTCCAACACGGGCAAGGTCATCGAAGAGACCCAGCCGGAGGTCATGGACGTCATCGAGGACAAGGGACAGACCTTTGACCTCGTGAAGCAGGGCATGATCGGTGTTGCGCAGACCATCCCGGCAC
>CAVJGY010000142.1:0-918 GCA_963648915.1 Acutalibacteraceae bacterium
CTGTTACAGCTCCTCGCAACCGTTATCTTTGGCACGATACAAGTGACAAGGGCGGTATCAAAGGACATCTTTCGAGATTGTCCAAAGGCGAAACATTATTCTCAGCGCAAAAAGTAACGACCGCCTCCAGCGTCCAAACTTGAGCGGTCGTTTGCTTTTTTGCTTATGATGGTCGAGTGAGGGAGCTGACCCATTGCTGGACAGCACCTTTTCTACTATCATTATAACGCATTCATGCGTTTTGTCAACACAAAAAGTGTCTTTGAACGAGAAGGAGGAATCTGAAATGCAGTTTGAACCGTTTGAGACAGCCCGTCTGCGTCTGCGCCCGATGGAAGCGAAGGATGCGGGTTTCGGATTCCATTTGCGTGAAAATCTTCTTCATTGTCGGAGATACCGCTTTCTAATGATTATAGATGTCGTTTTCCTCTTGTAAAATCCCCCGAAAGAGGGTATGATAGAGAAAAAAGCAAAGGAGCATTTACTTATGCGTGCTTACGAGCGACTGTTAAAATATGCACGGGTGTATACCACATCCGACCTCAACTCCGGCACTCATCCTTCGGCAGAGCGGGAGTTCGACCTCGCGCACATTCTGGTCGAGGATATGAAGGCCATCGGCATCGAGGACGCCTTTGTGGACGAGCACTGCTACGTTTACGGCACGATTCCCGCTACGCCCGGCTGTGAGGACAAGCCCGCGCTGGGTCTCATTGCCCACATGGACACCGCACCGGATGCCAGCGGCGAGAACGTCAACCCCATCCTCCACGAGAACTACGACGGCCACGATGTGACCCTGCCCGCCACCGGAATGGTGATGAAGACCTCCACCTTCCCGTTCCTCGAGAAGCTGAAGGGCGAGACCCTTATCACCACCGACGGCACGACTCTGCTGGGTGCAGACGACAAGGCGGG
>CAVJGY010000142.1:928-4097 GCA_963648915.1 Acutalibacteraceae bacterium
GTTTCGGAGATCTTGACCGCCGTTGAGATTTTACAGGCTGAGGGCCGTCCCCACGGCAAGCTCTGCATCGCTTTCACGCCGGACGAGGAGATCGGCGAGGGTGCATCTCTGTTTGACATTGAGGGCTTCGGCGCAGATTTTGCCTATACCGTCGACGGCGGCGATGTGGGCGGCATCGAGTACGAGAACTTCAACGCGGCTTCTGCCACGGTCACTGTCCACGGCTTCTCTGTCCATCCCGGCAGTGCAAAGGATGCAATGATCAACGCCTCCAACGTAGCAATGGAATTCCACATGGCTCTGCCCGTTATGGCACGCCCGGAGACCACCGAGGGGCGTCAGGGTTTCTACCACCTTTGCCAGATGTACGGCGATGTCACTGACGCAAAGCTGGGCTACATCCTGCGCGACCACGACGCCGACAAGCTCCAGTACAAGAAGGATAATCTGCGCCACATCGCGGACTATCTGAACGGCAAGTACGGCGCGGGCACGGTCGAAGTCGAGATTAAGGACAGCTACCGCAACATGATCGAGAAGATCAAGCCTCACTTCCACCTCGTCGAGACCGCACGCAAGGCCATCGAGATGGCAGGTCTTGAGCCGGAGGAAGTGCCTGTTCGCGGCGGCACGGACGGCGCAGTCCTGAGCTGGAAGGGTCTGCCCTGCCCGAACCTCGGCACGGGCGGCTTCAACTTCCACGGCGTCTGCGAGTGCACCACCGTCGAGCGGATGGATAAGGCCACCGACGTTCTGCTGAACATCATCAGCCTGTATTCTAAGTAACCCTCTCAGTCTCGCTATTGCTCGCCAGCTCTCCCGGAGGGAGAGCCATTGGCAGGTTGGATAACTTACAAGGACAAATAATAAATACCGGGCTTCGTCGTCTCGATTTACTGGGTTGATGCCGTGAATCGAGGCCGCGAGGCTCGGTATTTTATGTTTTGATAAACTTTATTCAGTAAATAAGAAGTTGCCCGATATGCCAAAGCCTCTCACTCTGGGAGAGGTGGCATCCCGAAGGGATGACGGAGAGGGTTAGCCGACGTTGATCTGTCCGACGGGCATGATCTTGCGCTTGTTGTCGTCGGGCTTGGCCGTCAGGCTGATTGCCAATGCGACCGGGCCGACACGTCCCATGAACATCACGACCATGTAAAGCAGCTTTGCGGCGTTGTTCAGCTGTGCGGTGACGCCCACCGACAAGCCGACCGTGCCGAACGCCGAGCAGGACTCGAAGATGGCATCCACGACCGAAACGGCATCCGACGTGTTGTAGTAGACCACGACGGCCGAACCCAGAGCGGCCACCGCGCCCAACACAATAATTGTCAGGGCGCGATAGACGGTTTTGGACTCGATGTGGTGGTCGGCAATGACGCAGTCGTCACGGCCCTGTGCCACACTGCGGATCGTCAGGATAACGACGGCGAAAGTCGTCACCTTCACGCCGCCGCCCGTTGAACCGGGGGCTGCGCCGATGAATTGCAGAATGCTCATCAGCAGCTTGGTGATCGGCCCGCAGGAGGCGAGGTCGACCGTGTTCATGCCGGCAGTACGGGTCGAGACGGAGTGGAAAATGGACGCCATGATTTTTCCCGAGATGGACAATTCGCCCAGCGTGGCGGGGTTGTTCCACTCCATCAGGCCGAACAGCACCGCGCCGCCGACCCACAGGATGATCGAGAACGCCAGCACGACCTGCGCGTTCAGAGACAGCCGCCGCTTCTTGCGGTACTCACCCAGCTCGACCCAGACCATGAAGCCCAGACCGCCCGCCATAACCATGAACATGACGACGGCCTGCACATAGTAATTGTTGACATAGGGCACGAGGGAGGAGTATTCGCCGAACCGCCCGAACAGGTCGAAACCAGCGTTGCAGAAGGCAGAAATTGCCGTAAATACGCTGACCCAGATGCCCTCCAAGCCGAACTGCGGCACAAAAGCAAACATCAGCAGAACGATGCCAATGGCCTCGAACAATGCCGCGAGTGAGATGACGATTTTCAGAACTTTAGTGCCCTGCGAAAGGCCGTTCGCCGAGACGCTTTCGCCCAGAAGCCGGAGGTCACGGAAACCCATCCGCCGCCGTGCCGCCAGTGCGAAAAAGCTGGTGAGGGTGACAAGACCCAGACCGCCGACCTGAATCAGAAGCAGGATGACGGCCTGTCCGAACCCGGAGAATTGTGTCCAGGTGTCCCGGACGATGAGTCCCGTCACACAGGTCGCACTGGTCGCGGTGAACATGGCGTCGATGACGCCCAGCCGCCCGCTTCGGCTGGAAATGGGTAAGGTCAGCAGCAGTGTGCCGATGGCAATCAGGAGCAGAAAGCTTCCGCAGATCATCTGCGTCGCGCTGCTTCCGGCCAGCCAGCCGCCCTTCCGTTTGCGGGAGGAGGATCTCTTTGTTTTGTGTTTGAGCATGTTGCTCCTCTTTTCACACTTGATTTTTGAACCACAATGCGGTACTATAATAGGCAGTATGTCTTCGTAGCTCAGCTGGATAGAGCGACTGCCTCCTAAGCAGTAGGCCGGGTGTTCGAATCACCTCGAGGACATCTCTGCGCGGCAGCTTTTCGGATCGGAAACGGTCGGAAGGGCTGCCGCTTTTGTTTTGCGCCCGCTGTGGGTTCAACCTATTATAATAAGTTTAGCACGGCGGCTGGTATAAATCAATTGGGAATTCGTCTGTCAGCAGTGATTCTCTTCTCAAGCGATTTTTGAGACGCAAAAAAGGCGGCGCACCGCGAAGGGTGTACCGCCTTTTCCCTTTGTCAGAAGATGAAAACTGTCACTGCTCGTTTTAAGAAAATTCTGTTCCCTTGTGGGCGTTTGCCTTAGCTTCATCTATATCCATTTTCAGCTGATGAGCAAGCTGCTCCACATATTCAAGCGAAACTTCATAGTCTTTTGCGATTTTTTCTGCCGGTATTCCATCAAGGATACGGGAAAGCACAATGTTCTGTGTAGCCTGTTTTCTCGAGTCTGCAATCATTTCCTCAACAGAGGGGCAATGTTTATTATGCATCCAATTCAAGTAATCCAAGCGTTCAGCTTCTATCCGTGATAAAAGCCTGACTGCATAAAAATTGTCGTCTACCTCGAAGCGAACTTCCTCTCCGGGTTTGACTTCAAGTTTCTTCAGAATTTCCTCAGGGAGTTTTAC
>CAVJGY010000143.1:0-4086 GCA_963648915.1 Acutalibacteraceae bacterium
AAATGACTGTTGGTCGTCGCCGAAGCATCCCTATGACTGTCGTCCTCCTCGCGGAGGACGTGGGTAGAAATGTACCCGTCAGTATATCCGGAGTCGTAAGCTTTCCGTCGTCCTCCTCACGGAGGACGTGGGTAAAAGTCACAAAAAAGGAACTTGTCCTGCCGATTTCACAAATGCCGCTTCGCTGCCCAGAGATACTCACTAAAGTTCAAGCAAAATCAACCAAACTTAATTCAGCTTTCCCCACAGCTCATCCCCGATGGCGAGAGCTTTATCGTTCACGCCCTCGGAGGTGCGGCGGGCGAGATACCACTGAGTCTCATCGGCGGGGGCGGCAGAGGCAAGGGCTGTATCTTCCAGAGGGACAGCGAAATCCTCGATGCGGACAGTATCTCCCTCCTGCGGGTCTGTGCCGTCCAGCAGGCGGAAGCAGGCGTACACCTGCTCGAGTGCTGCCGGGTCATCCACAATAAAGATCATGCTCTGACAGAGATAGAAATCCGCGTTCAGCTTTTCCTGACTGGATTCCATCAGCTGCCGTAAATCGGCATCGTTATCGCTGATGCGCAGGTCGAGCCAGACGGGTTTCACCTCGATTTTGATTTTCCCGTCGCCGTTGACGTCCTCTGCAAGGGGCGTCAGTTCGGCTTCAATTGCATCCAGAAAGCTCTGCTCCGGCTGAGCGCGTCCAACGACCGTCACCGTGTAATCCGGTTCGACGGTCGTTGTTTTCTGCCAGAAAAAATACCCCGCCGCCAGCAGTGCCACCAGCACAAGGGCGACATAATACCAGTGATAGTGCCACCAATTCGCGCGGGCCTCGGCCGGGGTCAGCTCGCGGGGCTTTTCCTGCACGAGGTCTTTGGGGTCGATATCACGTTCATAACGATAGGATGCCATAAACAGTGTCCTCTTTTCTTCGATGATGCCTCTATCATAACACAAATTCCCGGGCAGCGGCAAACTGTCCGGGAATTTTTCATGCTTTGTTTACACGCGGGTGCGCAGGCACTTGAGGTTTTGGCCCGTCACCTGATATTTTCCTGTCCCCGCCGGGATGAACAGGCTTTCGCCCTTCTTGACCGGGAGCTGCTCGCCGCCCTCGGTCAGAACACCTTCGCCTTCCAGAATCAACAGAGACGTGAAGGAAACATCATCACAGACATCCTCAAAATCGCCCTCGACATCGTCGACCGTGAAGTAATCGCACTGGGCGAGGTATCCGTGGAAGTCCTGTTCCTTCGGCGGGACACGCTCGGTGACATCCAATGCCTGCGGGATGTGGAGTTGACGGGGCTTGCCGTCCGCACCCTTGCGGCCGTAGTCGTAGATGCGATAGGTGACGTTGGAGTTCTGCTGAATTTCCGCCACGACGATTCCCTTCCGGATGGCGTGGAGCGTACCGGACGGGATGAAGAAGCAGTCGCCCTTCTCCACAGGGACGGCATTCAGAACGTCCGTGAGGGTGTTGTCCTCGATGCGGCGTTCAAATTCCTCTTTGCTGATCTCATGGGTGAAACCGTAATAGAGGGTCGCACCCGGTTCAGCTTCCAGCACATACCACATCTCGGTCTTGCCGTACTGATGCTCGTGCTCCTGTGCATAGGCGTTGGAGGGGTGCACCTGGATCGATAGATCCTTGTTTGCGTCGATGAGCTTCGCAAGGATGGGAAATTCGCTGAATTTCTCGCAGTCCGTGCCAAGACAGCCGGGGTGCGCTTCGATGTACTGTTCCAGCGTCGTACCATCGGCCAGATAGCTCGGGCCGTCCGGATGGCAGGACAGCATCCACGCCTCACTCAGAGGGTGCAGGTCGCTCTGGATGCCGTACTCTTCCCGGAGCTTTTCGCCGCCCCAGAGGTAATCCTTGCAGCTGGGCGTTAATTTTATCGTTTTCATCTTCAAAACCTTCTTATCTTGAAACGAACCTCTCAGTCTCGTTTCGCTCGACAGCTCTCCTAACAGGAGAGCCTTTGGCGGAGAGTGAAAAGTTATATCATTTTGCCAATGCCTCCCCTCGTTAGGGGAGGTGGCACAGCGTCAGCTGTGACGGAGAGGTTCAGGCTTTCAGCAGCTCCTTAGAAGCGGCGGACAATTTCTCATTGATGGCATCGGCGGCCTCCTCGGTGGGAGCGACGGCGGACAGGTAAACTTTAATTTTCGGTTCTGTGCCGGAGGGACGCACCATCAGCTTCGCACCGCCTGCCAGACGGAATTCGAGGACATTTGCCTTCGGCAGACCCGTGCTCTCGGTGTTGTAATCGAGCACCGATTCCACCGCGATACCGCCGATTTCTGCGGGCGGCGTTTCGCGCAGTTTCTTCATGATCGCCTGCATGGTGTGCATTCCGCTCTCGCCCTCAAAGGCAAAGCTCAGAAGGGCGTTCCGATAGCAGCCGAACTCTGCATACAGCTTGTTGATGGCGTCCAGCAGGGTCATGCCCTGCTGTGCGTACCATGCAGCAGCCTCGCAGACCAGCAAGGTCGCATTCACGGCGTCCTTATCCCGAACATGTGCGCCGGACAGGTAGCCATAGCTTTCCTCGAAGCCGAAGATGTAGCGGTCGGCCTCGCCTGCGGCTTCCAGCTGACCGATCTGCTCACCGATGAACTTGAAGCCGGTCAGGGTGCGGCGAAGTTCGACGCCGTACTTCTTCGCGACGGGTGTCGCCATGTCGGTGGAAACGATGGTCGTCACGGCCACTGGGTGCTCCGGCATCGTGCCGAGAGCCTTCCGGGTGCGGCAGATGTAATCCAGCAGGATGATGCCCATCTCGTTTCCTGTGATGAGCCGATAGCCGCCTTTGCCGTCCGGAACAGCTGTACCACAGCGGTCGCAGTCCGGGTCTGTGCCCAGCAGCAGGTCGGGGTGGATTTTATCGCAAAGCTCCAAGCCTTTCTGCATCGCTTCGCGAATCTCCGGGTTGGGATAGGGGCAGGTCGGGAAGTTTCCGTCCGGCTTTTCCTGCTCCGGAACGACGGTCAGGTGGGAGACGCCCAGCTTTGCCAGAAGCTTTTTGACGCATTCCAGACCAGAGCCGTTGAGCGGCGTATAGACCAGCTTCAAATCGGCAATTCCTGCACCATCGCCGACGTGCTGTGCATAGACTGCGTCCACGAAATCGTCAAGGCACTGCTCGGAGCTGTACTCAATTTTTCCCTCTGCCAATGCCGCGTCAAAATCGACGGGCTGAACGGCAAAGCAGTCGACCTCTTCGATAGCGGCCAGAATTTTGGCGGCGACTTCCAAGGTGATCTGACAGCCATCTGCACCGTAGACCTTGTAGCCGTTGTACTTGGCCGGGTTGTGGCTGGCGGTGACACAGACGCCTGCACCACAGCCATAGTACCGCACCGCCCAGCTCAGCGCGGGGGTCGGCTCAAGGCGGGGATAAATGTACGCCTTGATGCCGTTCGCGGCCAGAACCGCCGCCGTTTCCCGGGCAAAAACGTCGCTCTTGATGCGGCTGTCATAGCCGATGGCTACCTTTTTCGGCAGGTCGGAGGCATTCAGGTAGTTTGCCAAGCCCTGCGTTGCCTTGCGGATATTGTAGATGTTCATCCGGTTCGTGCCCGCGCCGATGACACCGCGCAGACCGCCCGTGCCGAATTCCAACTCCCGATAGAAGCGGTCGGTGATGGCATCCTCATCGTTCCGGATGGCGATCAGCTCGTCCGCGAGGTCTGCGGGCAGATTCGGCTGTGCGAGCCAGTGGTCGTATTTCTGTTTGATGTTCTGTTCCAACATAAAATCACACTTTCTTCAGATACCAGATCTTCGCGGGAGTCTGACCGTATCCGCCGGGCAGTTCCAGACCCGTCGTCATCAGCTGCAGGCCTGCGTAGGTGTTGCCCTCTTCGTCGGCGTAGCTTGCCGCCGGGTCAAGGGCTTCCAGCACAAGGCGCGGGCGGCTGTTCATGCTGGCGGCGGCATGGTTTCCTGTCAGGGCATCGCCCACCGCAAAGACAGCGGCCTCACTGCCGTTCTTGGCCGCGACCATCCACGCAGAGCCAAGGCCGTTGGGTTCGGGGTTGACGAGACGGTACAGGTCTCCGCCGCGCATCAGTGCACCATGTGCGTGATAC
>CAVJGY010000144.1:0-4084 GCA_963648915.1 Acutalibacteraceae bacterium
CAGCCACACCTGCTTCCTCGACCCGAAAACGGGCGAGCCCGTCCGCGCCATGACTGCGCAGGGCTACCGTGCCGACAGTGCATGGACACGCGGACAGGCATGGGGCGTTCTGGGTATGGCGATGGCCTACCGCTTCACCCATGAGGAAGCCTATCTCGAACAGTTCCGCGCCTGTGCGAAGTTCTTCGTCGAGCGTCTGCCCGAGGACGGCATCCCCTACTGGGACTTGATCTTCACCGAGGGCACAGAGCCGCGGGATTCCTCTGCGGCAGCAATCGCGGTCTGCGGCCTGTACGAGGTTCTGCCCTTCCTGCCCGAAGAAGAGCGCGTGCCCGTTCAGCAGACGGCCGACCGCCTGTTGAAAGCCCTCGTTGAGCATTGTGCCGCCGAAAAGCATCCGGGCGGCGGCGTTCTCCTGCACGGCGTCTACTGTAAGGCCAGCCCGTACAACACGGTCAAGGACTACGGTGTGGACGAGGCTAACCTCTGGGGCGACTACTTCTATATGGAAGCTCTCGTCCGCCGCACCCGCAGCTGGAGGCCGTATTGGGAATGAAGCAAACCATCTGCTCCCGTCTGACGACCAAAGCACAGGGTCAGACCCTCTATCTTCTCAGCTGGCTGGCCTATGCCTCGGCCTACGTCGGGCGGTACAATTACTCCGCCGTCATGGGCGCGATGACCGCCGAAAACACCCTCAGCCTGAGCGCGGCGGGTGCGGTCTCGACGGGTTATTTCATCTGCTATGCGGTCGGACAGATCGTGTTCGGCCTGCTCAGTCAGTCCGCTTCGCCTTACCACATGATCATTCTGGGCTTGTGCGGCTCTGGCCTGTGCAATTTCGGAATGAGTGCGGCACAACCTGCCCTGATGGGGCTTCTCTGGGCGGTGAACGGACTGTTCCAAGCCATGATTTGGCCGCCCATCGTTCGGCTCTTCGCCGAAAGTATGCCGCTGGAACGTCAGAAGCAGGCTTGCGTTTCCATCAACTCCACGACTCCGGCCGGCACGCTTGCGGCCTACGCCGTCAGTGCACTGCTCTTACAGCTTTCCACCTGGCACACCGTGTTTTTCGCCTGCGGCACACTTCTGCTCGTCATGGCGTTGGTGTTCTGGGTCGGCACGGCCTCTCTGCGCCGGGTCACCCGCTATCTGCCGCAGGAAGCGCAGAAACGCTCCGGCGGCGGGAATCTGCTGTCCACCATGCTGGCGGCAGGACTGGGCGCAGTGCTGATCCCCGTCCTGCTCCACGGCGGTCTGAAAGACGGCGTAACGAGCTGGGTCCCCAGCATGATCCAGAGCAACTTTGCGGCAAGCCCAGCCTTCTCTGCGGCCATTTCGATGGCTCTGCCCCTCGTCAACCTGTCGGGCGCGTACCTGTCCGGCTGGCTGGACGCAAAGTGGTTCCACAATGAGCTGAAAACCGCCGCCTCCCTCTTTGCGATGGCGGTGGTCTGCCTGCTGGCTCTGCCGCTGGCCGTCCGCACCAGTCTCGTACTGGCCGTTCTGCTCTTGGCCGTGACGACCGCTTCCATGCTGGGCGCAAACACCATGTTCATCAATGTCCTGCCCGTCAAGGCCGGACGAAACGGCGGTGCGGCGGTGCTGTCCGGCACACTGAACGCCGTCACCTATCTGGGTGCGGCCATTGCAACGTGGGGCATCGGCACAGCCGCCGAACAGCTGGGCTGGAACGCGGTGTTCCTGCTCTGGCTGGTGATGGCGGCTCTGGCGTTGACGGTCAGCCTCCTGCTGTCCGGACGCTGGGCACGCTTTGTCAAAACAAATGAAGGAGGAACGCTCTGATGGCACTGAATCTCTGGACAAAAGACCCCGCCGCTTCTTCTAAGGCGGTGCGGACGCTCTGCCCGAAAGCGGCGGATGCGGCCATTGCCCGTGCGGAGGAGATCTGCCGCCGGGAATTCCTGTTCCAAGACCATTGGGAGATGGAGCCTACCAAGACGGCCGTTCATTTCCCGGGGGATATCCAGTGGGACGCTGTTCCCGCAGGCGACCCGGAGTGGACGTATGCACTGAACCGTCACACGATTTTCCTGAACCTCGCGAAGGCCTGGCGGGGCACCGGGAACGAGCGTTACAAAGAGACCTTCTGCGCTCTTCTGTCCGACTGGCTCGACCGTGTTCCTCACACACCGGAGAGTGAGTCCTCCACATGGCGTGCCTTGGAAGCCGGACTTCGCCCCGAAAACTGGCTTCGTGCCGTGGAATTGTTCGGGGATGGTGTTCCTGCTGACCTGCTCGGCCGGATGAACGACAGTCTGCGCGAACACGGAGAATATCTGGTGCGGGCACACGGTGCATTCCAGCGGTTGAGCAACTGGGGCGCGATCCAGTCTCACGGACTTTTCATCCTCGGGCTGTGGCTCGGCCGTTCCGATTGGATCGCACTCTCGCTGGAACGTCTGACCGAGAATCTGCACAACGCGATCCTCCCCGACGGTGTGCAGTGGGAGCAAAGCCCCATGTATCACTGTGAGGTGCTCCATGCGGCGGCGGACACCCTTCTGCTGGCAAAGCGGAACAGCATCATCGTCCCGTCTGAGCTGGAGGAAAAGGTTCACGCCATGTTCCACGCCCTCGCCATCTGGTGCGCACCGAACCGCGAAATTTTACCCCAGAGCGACAGCGACCGCATTGATTCCGGAGATTTACTGGCACAGGGTGCATTGATGTTCCACGACCCGGAGCTGGCCGCGGCTGCAGAGGGGGCGATTTGCGAAGAGACCCTTTGGGATTTCGGCGCAGATGCTCCGGCACAGCTGGCAGCTCTGCCCGCAAAGCGTCCGGAACAGCCCTCGCAGGCTCTCGCCGCCAGCGGAAACTACATCCTGCGCTCCGGCTGGGGTAAAAACGACACCTTTATCCACCTCCACAGCGGAAGTCTGGGCGGCGGTCACGGTCACACTGACCTGCTCCATCTGGACGTCTGGCAGAACGGTGAGGCCATCCTCATCGACCCGGGCCGCTACACCTATGTCGACAGCGATACCCGCGCCGCGTTCAAGTCCCCGGCCATGCACAACACCTTCCGGGTGGACGAGACGGATTTCACCCAGTATCGCGGCACATGGGAGTGGGACCCCATCGCACCGCCCCTTCCCACTGAGGCACGGTTCACCCCGACAGCCGACCTTCTTCGTGCCGGGCATCTGGGCTATGCCGTAAAGGGCATCACCGCCCAGCGCGAGGTCGTTTTCGTGAAGCCGGATATCCTCATCGGCATCGACCGACTGACCGCCCCGGCCGACACCACCCACACTGTGGAGCAGTATTTCCACTTCGGGAAGGGTCAGCTGAAGTTGGACGAAGCTTCTGCTTTCTGGCAGGGTACAAACACCTGTGCCCAGCTCCATTGGCTGGCCGGACAGACTGCCTCGGCCTATGACGCCCCCTTCGCACCGCTGTATAATTTTCAGGAGGAAGCCCCCGCGCTCTGTCTGCGCACCGAAACGGGCAGTGCGGCGGCTCTCCCCTTCGTGCTCTGTCTGGGCGGAAAATGTAACGTCGAGCTTCTCCCGGTGACGGACGGCAATGGCCGTTCCCTCCCGCCGGAGGAGGTGCAGGCCGTCTGCATCACCCGGAACGGCGATGCTGTCACCGTCATTTTCTGCCACAAAACAGGCTTCCATGACGCCGCTCTGCTCTGTGCAGGCGGCTGTGTGGGACACGGAAGCGTTCTTGTCTTTACGTCGCAGGAAGCAAACGGGCTTTGTCTGCGCTGAACATTTTGAACCAAACATCGAAAGGAATTATGTTATGAGCGACGAAAAAAAGATGGGTCGTGTGACGATCCCGACCGACCTTGATGCAGTTCCCGAGACTCTGCAGCTGATGCAGCGTTGGGGTGCGGACGCCCTGCGCGACTGCGACGGCACCGAGTTCCCCCAGCAGTTGAAGGATGCGGGCGCAAAGGTCTACGCCACCTACTACACCACCCGCAAGGACAACGAGTGGGCCAAGGCCAACCCCGATGAAATTCAGCAGTGCTACATCATGACCCCGTTCTTCACCGCAGGCGAGGACGCCCTGACCATCCCCCTGATGAAGGGCATCAGCCGCGAGC
>CAVJGY010000145.1:0-4067 GCA_963648915.1 Acutalibacteraceae bacterium
AAAAGCCTTCCCCTCGAGGGGAAGGTGGCATGAAATGCCGGATGAGGTGGAAAGTTACCGGAAAATAGAGTTTATCTTTACGCTTACACCTCATCAGTCGCTAACGCGACAGCTAATTCCCCGCTTTGTCACTTTGTGACATCTCTCCCCAGCTGGGGAGAGTCTTTCCTCAAGGGGAAGCCTTTTCAAAGGCCGAAAGCTGAGCGGTTTTACAAAATAACATGAATTTTTTAATCACTTTAAGCTACGATGGCACGAACTACTGTGGCTTTCAGGTGCAGCCGAACGGCCGGAGCGTGGCGCAGACCGTGCAGGACGCACTGGAGGCCGTGCTGGGAAGCCGCCCCGACATCAAGGGATGCAGCCGCACCGATGCAGGTGTCCACGCACTGGGCTTCGCGCTGAATTTCCACGCCGATACCCGCATCCCGCCCGAAAAGCTCCCGCTGGCGTTGAACCAGCACCTCCCGATGGACATCCGGGTGTTGTCAGCGAAGGTCGTGCCGGACGACTTCCACGCCCGGTATGCGGCACACACCAAGACCTATCTGTACCGCATCCACAACAGCCCCATCGACTCGCCCTTTGACGAGAAATACTATACCCGTGTGCCCCGGCATCTGGATGAACACCGGATGCAGCAGGCGGCGGAAAAGTTCGTCGGGACGCACGACTTCCTCGCCCTCTGTGCGGCGGGAAGCTCAGCGGCGGCACACGGGGACACCGTTCGCACCATCACCGAATGCACCGTGACCCGGAAGGGCGACGAGGTGGATATCACGGTGACGGCGGACGGCTATCTGTACAATATGGTGCGCATTCTGGCCGGAACGCTCTGTGAGGTGGGCGCGGGACGGATGCAGCCGGAGGTCATCCCGGACATTCTGGAAAGCCGCGACCGCAGCAAGGCCGGCCCGACCTTCCCGGCTAAGGGGCTGTTTTTGAAGTGCGTCAACTACAACTAAGGAGAAGCTATGCGTAAACATCTTCGCAGAGATTGTTCGGACAACGACGAATCGCTTTCGGCGGGTCGGGTCGAATATCTCGAGCAGGCACGCCAGCGGCAGCACGCAAAGCGTGTCCGCCGGACGGCCGCCATCCTTGTGGTGCTGGTGGCCGTGGTGCTGTTTGCGACGGGTCTGGTCGGCAGCTCGGTCGCCATCCTCAAGGATTTTGCAGATACGGCAAGGATCACCCTGTTTCCCGGCACAGGCTGGCCGCAGCAGACGGGCGTGATGGAGTCGATGCAGGTCGAGCCGCTGACGGGCGGCTTCGTGGAGCTTGGCTCGGAGGGCTGTGTGGTCTATTCCAACACCGGAAGCCGCCTGAACTCCATCCAGAGCGGCTATGCCCGGCCTGCACTGGCGGCGGGCAAGAACCGTTTCGTCCTGTACAACCGCTCGGGAAACGAACTGCGGGTCGAGAGCCGCACCCAGAATCTCTACACCAAAACGCTCGAAAATGCGATCTTTCTCTGTGCGATGTCGGACAGCGGCACGCTGGCCGTCGTCACCGACAATGTGGGAAGCATGGCACAGCTGCTCGTCTATTCGCACACGATGGAGCAGCAGTTGAGCTGGGATATGGACGCCGCCACAGGTACACCGCTTCGGATGGCCTTCTCGCCGGACGAACGGAAGCTGGCGGTGGCGGCGGTCACGGCCAACGCCGGACAGATGGTGACGAACCTCTACCTGCTCAATCTGGCACAGGGCGAACCCGTCAATATCGGCAGTGAGGGCAGCGTGCCGAAATGGGTGGGCTGGCTTTCGGGCAGCACCATCCTCACCGTCTACGAAAACCGCGCTGTCCTGTACAATACGAACGGCGGTGAGCAGGCAAGCTACAACTTCAACGGAATGTCGCTCCGGGACATCTCGGTGGATTCGGCGGGGAATGTCGGCCTGCTGCTCGTCTCCGGGCAGATCTGTCAGGTCGTGACGCTGGACCGGAATCTCGGTGTCCAGTTCACGGCGGGCGTGCCGTCGGCGAATAAGATCGTCCGGGCGGGGAATCTGTTCTATCTGTTGACGGAGAACACCGTGGAGTGCTATGCTTCGTCGGGAGAGCACCAGTGGACGCAGAGCCTTTCGGCTCGTCCGCAGGCGTTGCTTGCCGGAGCAAAGCAGGTCTTGGTGTTCAGCGGCAATACCGTGCAGACCGTCTCTGCACCTGCCGAAAATTAGGAGAATCATTCTTGTTTTTAGCACTCTGCGGCAGAAAGTAACAGGGATAACAAGGTATGTTCAAGAATCCGTCATTTCTTTTTGATATAGTATGTACTGCGGTCTGGCTGTTTTTGGCCTACCGCTATTCCAAGAAAGGCTTCCTCGCGGCCAGCTTTCAGCTGGCGGGAAACTTCCTGAGTCTGTTCGGCGCACGGGTGTTTTCCGGCTGGGCGGCGGGACGCGTCTTTGAGAATTTTCTCGCAGGCAGCTTCCGCGACCAGATTGCGGCCAGCCTTTCGGCGGGCGGCATCGTGGACTTGTCCGGCATCGCCGCTAAGTATGCGGGCTTCCTGCCCGAGAGCTTCCGGGCGTCCATCGTGGAGGCCTGCGAACGCTCCATCTCTGCCGTCCTCAGCGACAACGCTGTGGTTCTGGCAGACGTCATTGTTCAGCGTGTGCTTGCACCGCTGCTGACCCCGGTCATCTCGCTGGTGCTCTTCTTCGTGGCGTTCGCCCTTCTGCGAATGCTGGTGAGCCTGCTGGTGACGGTCCTGGGTCTGGTGAACAAGCTGCCCGTCATCGGCACCGTCAACCACTGGCTTGGCTGGAGCGTCGGCGGACTGGCAAGCCTGTTAGATATCTACCTCGTGCTGTGTGTTCTGTGGGCGGTCATCGTCATCACAGGCGGAAACCTGACGATGCTGAATGACACCGTCATGAGCAGCAGCATTTACTATAAAGTATTCAACATGTTCAACCCCTTCCTGTGAGGAGTGGGAACAAAAAGGAGGAACAATGGTCTGTATTCGATGCCAAAAACGTCCGGCCATTATTTTTGTACAGCGGATGGAAAATGGCCAGATGAAAAATGAGGGCTACTGCCTGCACTGCGCCCGGGAGCTTCACATCAAGCCCGTGGAGGACCTGATGCACCAGTTCGGCATGTCCGACGAGGACATGGACAACATGGAGGATCGGATGGAGCAGATGATGGGCGAGCTGGGCGAGGGCGCAAATCCCTTCTCCATGATGATGAATGGGATGAACGGCCTGAACCCCGGCGGCGACGAGCCGGAGACCGACGAGGACCTCGTGCCGGGTTCGAGCGCGACCTTCCCGCTGGGAATGAGCGGCAACGCCAGCCAGCCCAACGACAAGAAGGCCGACCCGCGCAAGAACGGCAAAAAGCCGCCTCGCCGGAAATTTCTGGACACCTACTGCGAGAATCTGACCCGGAAAGCTCGGGAAGGCCGTCTCGATGACATCATCGGACGTGACCGCGAGATTTACCGCACTATTCAAATTTTGAGCCGCCGCCAGAAGAACAACCCCTGCCTCATCGGTGAAGCGGGCGTCGGCAAGACGGCCATCGCCGAGGGCATTGCAGAGCGGATTGCGAAGGGACAAGTCCCGGCTGGTCTGAAGGACAAGGAAATTTATCTACTCGACCTCACCAGTTTGGTGGCCGGTACGCAGTTCCGCGGTCAGTTTGAGCAGCGCGTCAAGGGTCTGCTGAGCGAGGTCAAAGCCGCTGGAAACGTCATCCTGTTCATTGATGAAATTCACACCATCACCTCGGCAGGTGAGAGTGAGGGCGCGATGAACGCGGGCAACATCCTCAAGCCGGCTCTGTCCCGTGGCGAAATTCAGGTCATCGGCGCGACGACCTTCAACGAATACCGCAAGTATATCGAGAAAGATCAGGCGTTGGAGCGTCGTTTCCAGCCTGTCCGCGTCGAAGAGCCCAGTGTGGCCGACACGCTGGCCGTCATGAACGGCATCAAGCACTACTACGAGGAGCATCATCACGTCCATGTGCCCGCCGAGGTGCTTTCGGCGGCCGTCACCCTGAGTGAGCGGTATATCACCGACCGCTATCTCCCGGACAAGGCCATCGAC
>CAVJGY010000146.1:0-4065 GCA_963648915.1 Acutalibacteraceae bacterium
GGTCAGAAGGTCATGATGACGACTATGGGTAGCGAGCCGAAGCAGGAAGGCGACGCTGCTACTTATTTTGCACAGGCGATCAAAGACCACAATGCAGATACAAACAATAAGAAAATCACTAAGTACGGTGTTGCTACTTATAGTATCTTTGGTTTGGGTGATATCGTCATTCTGGTCGCTGAGTAATCAGTAAAACAACTCTTTACCATTTGCATTAAAATTGTAAAGCAAGAAAGACAAATAGAACCTCCCCGGAAAGCTGTCCGCTCTCCGGGGAGGTTTCTTTGATGTCAAGGTTTAGTAGTGCACCACATTCCCCGCATTACGGATACGGGCGAGGACAGGAGCGGCCTCGGGGCTTTGGAAATAGGCGAGGGTCGTTTGGGGGACGAGTGTCTCCAGCGTCGCCCAATCGCCGGACTGGAGACACTGGCGGACGGTCGAGGCACTGATGGCCTTGCCATTGGCCTCTTTGCGGGGGATGACGATGCAGTCGATGCCCGCTTTTGGCAGCTGCTCGCACATGATCTTGTTGTACAGCCCCGTCACCTGACTGGTCGGCTCTTCGCCAACGTAACGGGCAGAAATGTTCAGTGCAGCGGCGATTTTCGTAAACACGGCCAAGTCCAGCCGGGCGTGTCCGTCAATGACAGCGGCCTCGTCCTTCAGGAAGTAGCTGGGGAAGGTCGCGTTCGAGATGATATACGGGCCGCTGTCGTGCAGGACGACATTCGGCAGGTGGGCGACGCCCTCCGCGACCAGCTTTTTCCGGACGGAGAAGGGGACAAGGCTGGCGTCCTCACTGACAACGAAGAGGTGCAGGGTGTCGCAGGCGGCTGCAGCCGTCTCCACGAGGTACTGATGGCCGAGTGTGAAAGGGTTCGCGTTCATGACAAGTGCGGCAGATTTGCCCTCGGTCTTGGTTTTCTCAAGACGGCGCAGGTAGGAGCCAAATCCATCCCGGCGGTTCTCCATGAAAACCAGCGTATCTTCGACGCGCGCGATCTCGTAAAAGCCCAAATCGCCGAAGAACCGCGCACTTTTGACCTTCGTATACAGGAACAGGTGCATATTTCCACGGGCACACTGTACCTCGATGAGGTGGGTGATGATCTGGTTCAGCAAGCCTTCGCCCTGATGTGCACTGCTGACCGCAAAGCACCGCAGAGTGTTGCCGAAGCAGCTTCCTGTGCCGATGACACGATAATTTTCGTCGAACATGGCGCAGATATAATCAAGGTTTCCGTCCCGGCGGATACCCTCTTTTGCCAATAGCTCGTCCACCTCGGCCAGCGTCCGCTTGTCGGTGGGATAGACCTGTGAGATCGAATATTCAGACATCTTCGGTGACCTCCGTTTTGAAGAAGTGAAGCAGATAGGTGAGGGCCAGCAGGTCGGCACTGCCGCCCGGCGAGAGATTTTCTGCGATGAAGCGGTCATCCAGCGCGGCCAGCGTCGCCTCGTCCGGATAGGGCGTTTCGGCCAGCAGCGCGTTCAGCTCGTCCACCAGAGCAAGCTGGCGTTCCCGGCTGGAACGGGCGATGATGTTGGTGTCGGTGCTGTGGGCGAGGATCGACAGCAGTGCGCCGCACCCTGCTCGGTTGATGCCATAGCCCTGTGCAAGGCCATTTTCGAGGGCGGGCAGTCCGTACTCGAGCACCGCAGGCAGTCCGGCTTCGACCTGTCCGCGAACGCCCGTGATGCCGTATTCAACGTAGAGCTTCTGCCCGGCGGTGACGGCGTTTTCGGCAGTCACGCCTGCGAAATCCTGCGCGGTCAGCCCGGCGGTCATGGCAGCGGCTTCGGACAAAATCCGCGCTGGGTCGTTCCAAAGCTCCCGGCTCAGCCGTCCCAGTGCGGCGCAGACGATACCGATGGAAAAAATTGCGCCCTTGTGAGTGTTCACGCCGTGGGTCGCGGCCAGCATCTCACCCTCGGCCTCACAGCCCAGCGGCCGCAGTTCGCGGAACGT
Organism: Acutalibacteraceae bacterium; assembly: GCA_963648915.1. Lineage (GTDB taxonomy): Bacteria > Bacillota > Clostridia > Oscillospirales > Ruminococcaceae > Faecalibacterium. The sequence continues at coordinate 1,973 of CAVJGY010000146.1, forward strand.
CTCGGCGGTGGGCTTTGCGGCCGTCTCCCGGCCGACCCGGGCGCAGGCTTCAAAGTACGAACCCAGCGAAGCTGCGCTGCTCATGAAGGTGAAGGAATCCATGTCGGTGTGACTGCCGCTGTTCCGGCGGTCGACCAGACCGGGCTTCGGAGTGGTCGTCACCTCGTAGAGAAGGGCGCGGACGGCCTGCTGTGCGGCGGTCTGGATGTCCAGCTCGTTCATGGTGTATTCCAGAATGGTGGTCGTCTTTTCCTGTAATTCCGCTACGGTGTGGATGCGCCGGCTGCTGCACACCTTGGCCGGCCCGCCGCAGATGAGACAGCGGCGACCCTCGAGCTGCAGCTCCTCCCGGTCGACCTTCTGCCCGTCCGGACGCAGAACGTCCATGTCGAACAGCCGCCCCAGCGGGCTGGCGTCCTCGATGAGGGTGGTGAGCTTTTTGATTTCGAGAGGGTCGGCGTCCAGCGCGTAGAAGGCCTCGCAGCCCGTGTTCTCCCGCACGATATCAACATGGAGCGGTTTGATTTTGCACCGCATCAGCTGACGTTCCAGCAGCTCCCGACCCCGTGCGAAGCCCCGCCGGATGAGCGAGCTGGTCTTGACAGGCCCGGCGATGTTCATGGTGAAGCAGACGAGAGGGGTGTGGTACTCGGCCTGCAATGCCTGCTGGTGGTGCACCCGGCGTTCGCGGGCGTCCAGCATTTCCAGAAGCGAAACGGTATTCTCCATCGAAGATTCTCCTTTCTTGACGATTCAGCGACGCTTTTTCAGCAAGTCCATGAACAGCTGCACCTGCGGCAGGGCGGCGGCGTCCCGCTGGCAGAAGATGGAGGTGCGCCGGGTGAACGGCTCGCCGTTCTCGAAGGTGCAGGGGTGGATGCAGCCGTCAAAGTTGCCCAGTGCAATTTCCGGAAGCAACGCCCAGCCCAGCCCCCGCTGGACCATCTCGAGACAGGCCGTGATGTTGTCCACGATGAAGTTTCCCGCATCGCTGGTGATGCCGTTCTCGTACCGCCAGCGCGCCATCATCGCGCCCAGCGAAACGTCGGTGTGGTGATCGATGTAGAGGTAGTCCGACAGCGGCACGCCCTCGTACTGCGGCGCGTGGATGAGGCAGATGTTCTCCTGCGAGAGCAAAAACTGCGTCCCGTCCCACGGATACTCGCCCCGCAGAACAGCCACGTCGAGGCTGCCGTCCAGCATTTGCTGGTACAGCTGGCGGCTGTGCCCGGTGGCGATGTCCAGCCGGACATGAGGATATTTACTGTGATACTCCGTCAAAATATCGGGCAGACGGTAGTAGGAAAAGTTGATGGAGATACCCGCCTTGAGCGTCCCGCAGACCTCGCCCCGCATGGCGTCCAGCCCGCGGCGCAGCTTTTCCATCTCGCGCAGAGCGGCGCGGCTGTGCTCGAGGACCTTCTCGCCCTCGGGGGTGAAGCGGATGCCCTGACGGGAACGGAGCAGTACGTCGACGCCCAACTCCTGCTCGATGGATTTGATCCGCTTGGACAGCGCGGATTGGGTCATGTACAGCTTGTCGGCCGCGTGGGTGATGTTGCGGGTCTCGTCGAGGACCTCGAGCAGTTCAAAATCTTTTTCATCCATAAAAACGGTTCTCCACCTTTCAGCATTTTCACTTCTCACGGGAAGTATCCGGGGCGATTTTCGTCGTTTGTCATTCCATATCTTCATCATACTACAAAATAAACCAAAAGAAAAGCCCGGATAAATGATGAATTTTCGCGAAAATCGATTCCGGCTTGGAATGGAACACCGAGGAACGCCAAACGGTTGGAATCGCACTGTGCGATTTGCAAGAAAAAATTCTAATGTATCCCAGATTTCACAGCAAAAATCCAAGAGATGGAGAAAATCAATGGATAAATTCTGAAATTTCCTTTCTTTTTGCGGCTTTTTCGTATATAATGGTTATACTGAAACAAAAAGTCATCACACAAAGCGGCAAAATTGTGAAAAATGAGATGGCGGAAAAGAGCTCTTTGTCATGGAAGTCAATGGATACACGCCGAAACACGGAAGCGCAGCGGTTTGCCCCCACCGGGGGAGTGGTCTGCCGCAGGGTGTGCGGG
>CAVJGY010000147.1:0-4063 GCA_963648915.1 Acutalibacteraceae bacterium
CAAGACCACCGCTGCTGCTGTCGACGCTACCGTCACCGTCACCGTTGAGGGGGGCACTGGCACCATCAAGTTCGAAGAGCCTGCTTCTGAGGAGACCAAGGCTGCGGCTGAGGCTCAGACCACCGCTGCTGTCCAGAACGTCGCTGCAAGCGTGGACCTGGCTGCTGTTGTCGGCGCAACCGAGGAGGAAGCTGTCGATGTTGCTGCTGCTAAGACCGTGACCATCGCTGAGAGCACCCTGTCCGATGATGCTAATATCACCGTCGAGATGGATTCCGCTGTTGTGGAAGCTGCTTATGCAGACGTCGAGGATGGCACTGAGGTCACCGTTCTGGCTGCTGTCCCCGTCGTCGATCCTCAGACTGGCGAGCAGGTCGTCGACGAGAAGGGCAATCCCGTCTTCGAGTATCACGCCGTTGGCGCAGTTATCGTGAACGGCAAGGTCCAGGTCAAGCTGACTGGTGCTCAGGTCAAGACCCTGACCAAGAACGGCAAGTCCTTCACCCTGATGGCTCTGACCAAGAGTGCGAAGTAAAAACTATCCGTTTGGATGAAATTATGGGGCGGCGGCGGTTCTGTCGCTGCCCTTTTTTCGGCTGAACACGTTTTGGAATAAAGGGAGATACAATTTTGTCAGAGAATCAGACTGCACTGAAGCAAAAGTCAGTGACGCCGCAGAATCAGGCACAGAATGACGTCGATACCATTGATTTGGTCGAGGTGTTCTACGCGCTGCTGGCGAAATGGCAGTGGATCGCTGCCGCAACGCTGATCTGTGCGCTGGTCATGGGTATTGTGACGTTTTTCTTCATCACGCCCAAGTATCAGGCAAGCGCAACGATCTACGTTGTCAGCCGGAAGGATTCGGCCATCAATATGTCGGATCTGCAGATCGGTACAGCACTGACGAGCGATTACATTGAGATCTTCAATATGTGGGAAGTCCACGAGAAGGTCATCTCGAACCTCGACCTGCCCTATACTTATAAGCAGATGAGCTCGATGCTGAGCGTTACCAACACTTCGGATACCCGTATGCTGAAGATCGCCTTTACCTCGACTTCGGCAGAGGAAGCCGCAGAGGTGGCGAACGAGTACGCAAAGGTCGCCAGCGATTACATCGCCGAGAAAATGGTGACCGATAAGCCGACCACCATGTCGACCGCTCTGGTGCCGACCTCCCCTGTCAGCCCCAACAAGACTAGGAACATCCTGCTGGGTGCACTGATCGGTCTGGTGGCAAGCTGCGGTGTTGTCGTTGTCATCATGCTGCTGGATGATACCTATAAGAACGCCGAGGACATCCGGAAGTACACAGGTCTGGTGACCCTTGCGGAAGTCCCGCTGGAAAAAAACGAGGAAAAGCACACCCATAAAAAGGAACTGAAGCTGCCGGGAGGAATGAAACAGTGAAATCGTTGAAGATCAATAAATTTCCTCCGGTCAGCTACCCGCTGAACGAAGCGTTCAACACCCTGTCGACCAACCTTTCTTTTGCGGGAAAGGATCTGAAAAAGGTCATGCTCACCAGCTCTCATGCGTCGGAGGGCAAAAGCTTCACCAGCATGAATCTGATGCGCAAGCTTGCGGAACGCGGCAATCGGGTCATTCTGGTGGACGCTGACCTGCGCCGAAGCATGATCAATTCGACCTATGGCATCCAGTTCGATAAGGGCGGCAAGGCTTACGGCCTGTCCCACTATCTGGCAGGCATCGCCGAGATGGACGAGATCCTTTATCAGACTGACATCGAGAACGCGATGATGGTCCCGGTCGGTCGGGAACTGCTCAATCCCATCCCGCTGATCGTTTCGGGCCGTTTTGAGGCACTGCTGGATAAGTTGGCAGAAATGGCCGATTACGTCATCGTGGATGCTGCCCCGGTCGGCGTCGTCATCGATGCAGCCGAAATTGCAAAGTTCTGCGACGGCATCCTGCTGGTCGTCAACTACAATCAGGTGCACCGTCAAGAACTGATCGACGCCAAGGAGCAGCTGGAGCAGACCGGCTGTCCGATCCTCGGCACGGTCCTCAATCAGGTGGACTACGGCAGTTATACCAGCAAGAAATATTACTATAAGTCTTATTATTCGCATTATTCGCACTACTACACCAAGGACGAGAGCAAAAAGAAAGACTGAGCGGCATGGATGGTTTTACAGAGATCCACGGGCATTTCATCTACGGTGTGGATGACGGCGCACAGACCGAGGAGACCATGACGGCAATGCTGGATGCAGCGGCCGGACAGGGCGTGACCCGGATCTTCGCCACATCCCATGTGACGCCGGGCATGGAAGCGTTCCCGCAGGAACGCTATGAGCGGCATCTGGAAAAGGCCAGAGCTTACTGCAAACAACAGGGCTATGACATCCGGCTCTATCCGGGCGCAGAGCTTCTGTACAATCCGGCTTTGGAAGCCTATGCGCGGGAGCACTCGCTGCCGATGCTGGGTGATTCCGAATGGGTCTTGATGGAATATCTGCCCACGGTGTCCGCGAAGGAGCTGGAACGTGGCTTAGAGCAAGTCGCGCAGTGCGGCTACTCCATTCTGCTGGCGCATATCGAGCGGTATCCCTGCTTGGAAAAGCACGGCCTGCTCGAGAAGCTTCAAGAGAGCTACCCCGTCAAGTATCAAGTCAATTGCTCGACCGTGCTGGAGCCGGGCGGCTTCTGGCGGAAACGGCGGCTCGACCATTGGTTCAAGGAAGGGCTGGTGGAGGTCATCGCATCGGATGCGCACAACGATTCGTCCCGCCCGGTCAAGATCGCGGCGGCATACGAGCGGTTGAAGCAGCAGTACGGCGAAGAAGCGGCCGACCGTCTGACCGGACGCTCCGGCCTGTGGTTTGAACCAGATCAAACGTAAACAAAAATCCCGAAGCTTGTAAAAGCTCCGGGTTTTTTTACTGTCTGGAAAAGTTTTGAGGAACTCAGGAGACGACTGCGCCGTTGGACAGGGTGTCGGTCACGGCATCCATCAGGGCGACCATCGTGCAGTAGTTCGCGCCGTAGGAGTCGGTGTAGGCCGAGTAGACGTCGATCTGCTCCTGCGTGGGGGTGATGCCTGCGGCCTCGGCGACTGCCTGATAGAGCAGGGCTTCCTTGGCGTAGCTCTCGATGCTGTCCGACAGAGCTTCCAGCATGGCGTCGGTATTGTCGTAGCCCATCAAGGCCTGCACGAAGCTGTCGAGGTCATAGCCGTAGTAGTTCGCCATCGTGTAGTAATAGTTCAAGCACTGCTTGATCTGGTAATCGCTGACCTCTTGCGGGATGGCCTTGAAGGTGGAATTCTCCATCAGGTAGTCCATCATCGCGGTGCTGAGGTTGTCCTCATACAGAAGCCGCTGATACAGGGCGCGCAGGTCCTCGACCGAGTGGATGTCGTCGGTCGTGCCGTAGTTGGAGTCGACCCACTCGTCGGTCAGCTCGGGCAGAACTTCTTCCGAGATGGAGTTCAGGGTGACCGCAAACACGGCTTCCTGATTGCTCAGGACGATGGTGTTGCCGTCGGCGTCGGTGGAATCGCTGTAGCCCTCAGGGAAGGTGACCGTGACGTCGAATGTCTCACCGGGCTTGTGGCCGACGATCTGATCCTCGAAGTCGTCAATGAACGAGCCGCTTCCCAAGACGAGATTGTAGCCGCTGTAAGTGCCGCCCGTGAAAGCGACGCCGTTCACTGTGCCAACATAGTCGATGTTCACGGTGTCACCGTCTGCGGCGGCACGGTCGACTTCCTGCATGGTGGAGTTCTGACTTAGGATATTGTCGATCTGGGACTGGACTTCCTCGCTGGTCGGCTCGACCTCTGCGCGGGAAACGGGGATGCTGGCATAGTCCTCGGGCAGGGTGACGTAATCCAGTGCCTTGACGCCCGACCAGTAGCCGTTTTCGTCCAGACCGTCGCTGTACGAGAAGTTCTGGTAGTCATAGTCGGCAGCACTGCCGAAGGAGATGAGATTGTCGCTCCCGCTGGATGCGGACGATGCAGCGGGCGTTTTGCCGCCGCAGCCCGCCATCGACAGAGCCAGTGCACCCGCACAGGCAAAGCAGAGAGCTTTGG
>CAVJGY010000148.1:0-4048 GCA_963648915.1 Acutalibacteraceae bacterium
TGGTGAAATTGTGGAAAAAGAAAGGCCGCCGCACAGAACGATGCCGTGCAGCAGCCTTTTATAAGATAAGGTATCAGTCGATGACAAGCTCCTTGTCGAAGAAGGCGATGCCGAACGCACCCGGGCCGGTGTGCGTGCCGATGACACAGCCGATTTGATGGGTCAACGCCTGCTCAACGTGAAGGTTGTCGCACAGATAGGTCTGGATGGGGGCGACTTCACGGGTCGAGACGGTGTAGCCAGCGAGAGCGGCGAGATTCGGGTTGATGCCGCCCAGCTCTTCGATCTTCTTGAAGAGGGCGACGTAAGCACCGGGCAGACCGCGTGCCTTGCCCGCCATGGCGACCTTGCCCTCCTTGATGGCGATAAGCGGCTTGATGCCCAGCATACCGCCCGCAACTGCAACAGCGGCAGGCAGACGGCCGCCCTTGCGCAGATATTTCAGGTCGTCGATGGCCGCGACGAGGTGCAGATGCTCCTTGGCGTGCTCGAGGATGGCGACGATCTGTCCCGCCGTCTTGCCGGAATCCCGCAGATGGACGGCCAGACGAACGAGGAGAGCCTCGCCAAGGCAGACCGATGCAGAATCTACAAAGAGCACGTTGTCGACGTTTGCCATATCTGCGGCCAGCTTTGCGCACTGGTAAGTGCCGGACAGCTCGTGGGACAGGAAGATGCCGATGACCTCGTCGCCTGCGGCTGCGGCCTCGAGGAAGAACTGCTCGAACAGCTCCGGGCTGGGCTGGCTGGTGGTCGGCAGTTTATGGCAGGATGCAAGGTGCGTATAATATTCGGTAGGGGTCAGGTCAACGCCGTCCCGAATGACCGTGCCGTCCTCGAGGGTGACGTTCAGGGGGATGACAGTGATATTCAGCTCGGCGGCTTCGGCGGGCAGAATGTCAGATGCGGAATCGGTGAGAATGCGGATCATACAATAATACCTCCATGGGGCGGACGCTCCCGGTACGGAAAACAACGATTTTACAAAAAAGTCGAGAAAAGTATACCAGAACCGACCCTGAAAAGTCAATCTTTTTAGATAAAAAACTTTGTCACAACGCAAAACTCCTTGCGCCAGGAAAGCCGGATGTGGTACAATGTCCGCGAAACATGCAAAACAGACGGGAGAGGACAGGATGAAGCGCGAACAATGGAAAGCCTCGGGCACAGCGGTGCTTCTCTGGGCGATGCTGGCGTTGGCATTCACCCTGCTCTCGCCCGGCGGGATGGGAACGGCAGAGGTCTGCACCGCAGGTGACCTTCTGCGGGTCTGTGTTCTTCTCCCGGTGGCGGAGGAGCTGGTCTTTCGGGGCGGGATGCAAAAATGCCTGCGCCCGCTGGGAGCGGGAATGGCCGTCTGTTTACAGGCGGTGCTCTTTGCGGCTCTGCACGGAAGCCTGACCGCGAAATGCTACGCGCTTGGAATGGGATTGATTTTTGGATGGGCGGCAGAAAAAACGGGAAACTTCTGGACAGGGTTGTTTCTCCATCTGCTGAACAATGGGCTGGTGGTTCTGGCAGGAGGAGCGATGAAATGACCGACTATGAACTGATGGGGGTTGCCCTCGAAGAGGCGGCGCAGGCGGCGGCACTGGGCGAAGTCCCGGTGGGGGCTGTCATTGCAAAGGACGGCGAGATCATCGCACGGGCGCACAATACCCGGGAGACCGAGAAGAACGCCCTTCATCACGCAGAGCTGCTGGCGATCGATGCGGCCTGTAAAAAGCTGGGCGGCTGGCGTCTGTGGCAGTGTGAGCTGTTCGTGACCCTCGAGCCGTGCCCGATGTGCAGCGGTGCGATCATCAACAGCCGGGTCAAACGGGTCGTTTTCGGCGCGGCAGATACCAAAGCGGGGTGCTGCGGCTCGGTAACGAACCTGTTCGAGATGCCGTTCAACCATCACCCGGTGCTGGAAAGCGGACTCCGGGCAGAGGAGGCGCAGGAGCTTCTGCAGGCGTTTTTTCTCCGCCTGCGGGAGCAGCGGGCGGGAAAACCGAAGTGGAAACCGCCCGTAAAGACCTGAAAACGGCCCAAACGGACGAAAAAAGAGTGGGAACTGCGTGAAAAACCGTTCGTTCCCACTTTCTTTTTTCGTCAAATTGTGCTATATTATTTAATGGAAACTTGTCGAAACCACTCATTGAGTCGACGGGCGCGCCGCAGTACCGGCCTTGACCGGAGAATTGGACAGAGCGCAGCTCCGCCGAGAGCAGGATGACAAGTTTTTCCTGCCCGAATGGGAGTTTTCCAGCTCGGGCAGAGAACAAGTGACAGGAGGCGGAACTCTTGTACGATGACGATTTTGAACTGACCTTCAACCTGAACGACGAGGGCGACGACGCGCAGGAACCTGTAAAGCTCCCGACCGAACAGCCGCCCCAGCCGCCCGAAGAGGACGTCAAGCTGGCCGTTCCGAAACAGCCGGAAGAGCCGACCATGGTAGTGTCCGAGGAGGCGACCCGCATTCTGCCGGACATTTCCCGGATGCGGAAAGAGCCTGGATCCGAACCGCTTGAACCAGAAAAACCGCAGGAGACCGTGCGTGAGCCGGAGAAATCCCCCGCTCCCGCTGTGACGCCCAATGGACGAACGGTTTTGATTTCAGGCGGTGACCGCGGCATTGGTGCGGCGGCGGCACGGGCGTTCTACGCGGCAGGCTATCGGGTGGCGGTGCTCTACCACACCCACGCAGAGGCCGCAGCCGCCCTTGAAAAGGAGCTGCCGGGCTGCACCATCGTGCAGTGCAATGTGGCAAGCCGTGCCAGCTGTGAGCTGGCCTTCCACGCGGTCGAGCAGGCGATGGGCCGGGTCGATGTGCTGGTGAGCAATGCGGGCATCGCCCAGCAAAAGCTGTTCACCGACATCACGCCGGACGAGTGGCAGCATATGCTGGATGTCAACCTGACCGGCGCGTTTCATCTGTGTCAGCTGGCACTGCCGGGCATGATACGCCGCAAAAATGGACGCATCCTGACCGTCAGCAGCATGTGGGGTCAGACCGGCGGAAGCTGTGAGGTTCACTATTCAGCGGCCAAAGCGGGTCTGATCGGCTTGACAAAGGCACTGGCGAAGGAAGAAGGGCCGAGCGGCATCACCGTCAACTGCGTCGCACCGGGTGTCATCGACACCGACATGATGGCGTCCTTCACCGCCGAGGATAAAGCGGCTCTGGCCGAGGAAACTCCGGTCGGGCGGCTGGGTACGGCAGACGAGGTGGCGAAGCTTCTGGTCTTTCTGGCCGGAGAGGACGCCGGGTACATCACCGGACAGGTGTTCGGTGTGAACGGCGGTCTGGTGATCTGATGACACTGGAACAACGATATCATAACATCCCTGAGAGGGATTTTCCCCAGAGTGAAAAGGAGAGAGCGAAATGGGCATGACTTTAAAGGAACTGTTGACAAAAGGCGAGGGCACGCTGTCTGCACAGGAGGCAAAGGCTCTGGCTTCACAGTGCAGAATGGATGTGGAAACGCTCTATACACTTCTGGAGGAGCGGGGCATCAAGATCCTCGATGAGTCCGAGGTCGACAACAGTCTGGACGTGGACAGCATCCTTGCCGAGGTCGAGAATGCTGAGAACAACAGCGACGAGCTGGGTCTGGTCGACGAGAGCGACGATGATTCTGCCGAGGAGAATCCGGCGGACCTGAAGGCCGCGATGGATGAGCTGCTGGATGACCCCGTCAAGAACTACCTCAAGCAGATCGGCCAGATCCCTCTGCTGAGCGCGGAGCAGGAAGTCGAGCTGAGCAAGCGTATCCATGCAGGTGCAGAGGCCGCACACATCCTGCAGGCCGACCGTGCCAAGTATGGCGCACCCGAATACATCAAGAAGAACAGCGCGCGTTTCTCCTTTGAAGAGGACGAGAACAGCCGCAGCTACAACGAGGACCTCGACGAGGACGGCAACGAGAAGTCCAATGAGGACGCCGAGGAAAAGGCCGCTGAGGAAGAGGCAATGGAGGCCATCGAGAACGGCCCTCTGACTGAGGAGCGTCGTCAGGAATTGCTGAAGATTCGCCGCGACGGTCTGAACGCCCGCCGC
>CAVJGY010000149.1:0-4012 GCA_963648915.1 Acutalibacteraceae bacterium
GGGTCGGGGATGCCGACTTTGGCCAGCATCTCGATGGCGGCCTTCTTGGCCTCCGCACCCTTCAGGCCCTGATGATGCTCGATGCTCTCCTGGATCTGCTTGCCGATTTTCTTCAGCGGGTTCAGGCTGGTCATCGGGTCCTGCATGACCATTGCGATCTTCTTACCGCGGATGCCAAGCCAGTCCTTTTCGGTAAACTTAGTCATATCGCGGCCTTCGTACATGATCGAGCCGCCGGTGATTTTGCCGTTGACATCCAGCATACCGACAAAGGTCTTGGTAAAGACGCTCTTGCCAGAGCCGGACTCGCCAACGATCGCTAACGTCTCGCCCTCGTACAGGTCGAGGGAGCACTTGCGGATGGCGTTCAGCTTCTTGCCGCGCAAGCTAAAAGTAATCTCCACGTCTTTGGCAGAGATGATCGGTTGTCTATCCATTTACGTTCTCTCTCCCATCTCATTAAACGTGGTTGCGCGGGTCTGCCGCATCCGAGAAAGCGTTGCCCATGATGTAGAAGGAGATCGAGATGATGGACACGATGGACGCGGGGAAGATCAGCAGGTAGGGGTAATCGAGGAAGAAGCCGCGCACCTTGCTCAGGATCAGACCCAGAGAAGGTGTCTCGATGCCCAGACCGATGCCCAGATAGGACAGGGTGGACTCGAGGTTGATGGTGGCCGGAATGGACAGAGCCATACGCAGAATGATAACGGACACCAGATACGGCAGAATGTTCTTCGTCAGCACGCGCCAGAGCGGAGTGCCGAGGCAGCGGGAGGCGAGGTTGTACTCACGGTCGCGGTACATAAAGACCATGTTGCGGACACGGCGTGCCATGACCAGCCAGCCGATGGCGATCATCGAAACGGCCATGATCCAGAAGCTCTGACCGACGATCAAGGCGATCAGGGTCATATAGATGATATACGGCACGTTGTCGATCAGGTTGTACAGCTCGGTGAAGAAGCGGTCCAGCTTGCGGACGTAACCCCAGATCAGGCCGACGATGACGCCGACGATGCTCTCGCCGACAGCAACGATCAGAGCCAGACGGATAGAGACCTGCGTTGCGTACCAGACCTGACACCAGTAGTCACGGCCGAGGTTGTCCGTACCGAACCAGTACTCGCTGTTCGGACGCTGGAAAGCCAGCGAGGAGTCGCTGATCAGCGTTGCGTAGTCATACTTGCCGATCGCCAGAGCGATGAAGGAGAATACGACGAGCGCGAGGAACAGCACCAGACAGACGACTGCGACCTTGTGCTTCAGGAAGTTCTGGACGACAGAACCCCAGTAGGAATAGTTGGAGTAGCCGATACGCTCAGCCTCTTCCGGAGAATAATCAACGAAGTAGAAAAGATCTTCCTGCTTCTTGCCCTCAAAATCAGATGCCTTAGCCATCAGCGAGCCTCCTCCTTTCCGGTCAGAGTAATACGCGGGTCAACGACCATCATCAAGATGTCGCCCAGGAAAACGCCTGCAATGCCCAGTGCGGCATACAGGATGACCAACGTCTGCACGACGTTCAGGTCGTAACGCTGGATCGCATCGGTCAGCAGCGGGCCCATGCCGGGAACGGAGAAGAACCGCTCCACCAGCAGAGAGCCGCCGACGGTCAGCAGAATGGACTGCGGGATATACTGCACCATGGGGACCATGGCGTTGCGCAGAACATGCTTGAACATGATCTCGCTGGAGCTGAGACCCTTGACGCGGGCCAGCTTGATATAGTCGCGGGTCAGCTCATCGACCATGTAGCGGCGGGTCCACAGGGCATAGCCTGCGATGGATGCCAGCGACAAGCAGGTGATGGGCAGGACACTGGACGGGCCGACGTTACGGGTCGAGTACAGGGTCGGGAAACCGAGATACTTCGAGCCGAAGACCAGCACCAGTGAGTACGAGACCAGAGACGGAACAGCGTTGACGAAGACCGTGTAGGCCGTGCCGATCCAGTCAAAGACCTTGTCCTTGAAGGCGGTCTGCAGGATGCCCAGCAGCACGCCGATGAGCAGCGAGATGCCGGAAGCGATCAGGCCGAGGCGCATCGAAACGCCGAACTTTTTGCCGATGACCTTGACGACGGGTGCGCCGTTCTGGATACGGCGGGAAGTGCCGAAGTCCAGATGGAGCAGGTCGTTATAGAAGTTGAGCAGCTGTGTGCCGATGGGGTCGGTCAGACCTGCGGCATCCAGTGCAGCTTCCTTCTGCGCGTCGGTGAACTTCATCAGCTGTTCTTCTGTGAAGTAATAGTCCGTCGGCAGGCAGCGCATCAGCAGGAACACGAGGGTCGCTACCAATAGGATGGTGACAAGCGACTGTGCAAGCCGCTTAACTGTGTATTTTAACATTATAATCGAACCTTTTTAATTTAATTAAGCCTTGGTTGCTGCATCAAATGCGGCTGCAAAAGCTTCGTACTGCTCGGTGGTGTAGGCCTCCTCGCTGGTCTCCCAGTTGACAGCCTTGTAGTTGCACGGACCGTACATTGCGTTGATCTTGCTGTACTCGTTGGCGTGGGTCAGGCACCAAGACACATCGAACTGTGCGGGGCAGACCAGAACCTTGTCCAGCATATAAGCCTCAGCCTTTGCGAAGGCAGCGTAACGAGCATCGGTATCGTCGACGATAGCCTTAGCCTCGTTCACCAGATCGGTGAACTCCTCGTAGCAGTCGACCAGATCCTTCTGCCAGTCAGCAGCACCGACGTTCTCGACGACCTTGGAGATGTTGGAGTAGTACCAGCTGTAGTATGCATTGTCGTCGTGCAGAGTCTCCTGACCCAGGAAGTTGATCGGGTCGCCGAAGTCTGCGCCCCAGCCGTTGGTGACGAAGCTCTGCAGCTGCGGGTTACGGACTTCCTGCGTGATGGAGGAGACGTAGGTCTTGATGTCCAGAACGATGAAGTCATCGCCGAAGCTGTCGGTGAAGCACTGCTTCAGGACGGTCGCGGTGTCCAGAGCGGTGGTGTTGCCGGCGATGATGTGGTAGTGGCAGTGGACGGGGAACTCGACGCCGATGGCGGTCAGCTCGTCCATAGCCTGCTTCTTCAGGTCAGCGATGTCGCCGCCGTTGCGCATACGGATCATGGTCTTGCCGTCGTAGGACTCGCCGTCGATGCCCATCTCACGAGCGACCAGCGTGGTGTAGTCCGTGCCGTCGGAGGTGTAGGACAGACCCTTCATGGTGAAGAAGTCGTTCTCGCACTTCAGCGGGTTGATCTTGTTGTAGCGAGCGTAGAAGTTCGTCAGGTCGAGGCCCTTGTAGAAGCACTGACGGAAAGCGGTGTTGGCGATGGCCTTGTTCCAGTTCTCGTCCGGGGTGCCGTCCTCGTTGTTGCGCTGATAGTTGAAGATGAAGCAATAGCTGTACTTCTTGGCGCGCTTCTCGCAGAGCTGGCTGTTGTACTCGTTGTTGGGGTCGGAGGTGATGGTAGTCAGGGTGCTCTCGCCCAGATCGATCTCGTCCAGCTCACGGTTCTGGTACAGCTGATAGCTGATCGAGCCGTCGGAGATGATGGTGATGGTCAGACGCTCGAAACGGCTGACGTTGGCTGCATCATAATAGTTGGGGTTGGGGATGTAGCTCTTGGTGTTGCCCTGAATGTACTCCTCGATGAGGTACGGGCCGCAGTACCACATGGTGGTGTTGTCGCAGGCACGGAAGCCCTCGATGCCCAGCTCGTTGATGAGGTCCTCGGATGCCGGATAGAAGCTGTTGTAGGCAGCGACGGTATCGAAGTAGGGGCAGGGGTTCGGGCAGGTGAAGATGAGGGTGTAGTCATCGGGTGCCTCGACGCCGATGCCATAAGCCAGCATGTCCTCATAGGTCAGGTCAGCGGCAGCATCGCCCAGCTCCTTGGTGTGCTCGTAGTACTCAGCAGCACCCACGACGTTGTCGTTGGGCATGGAGGTGTTGTTGGCCTCGTTCTTGTAGGCGTTCATGACCCACTCGAAGCCGACCAGGAAGTCCTTGCTGGTGATGTGACCCTTGACCTCGCCGTTGACGTCGA
>CAVJGY010000150.1:0-4008 GCA_963648915.1 Acutalibacteraceae bacterium
ATAACATTATTACCACTAAAGTTATTTTGCCAACTAAGATATTTTTGCGCTCTATCGAGTAAATCAAAGTTGGCAAGGTTTTGCCAACTAAGAGGTTTGCGTGCCAGCTTAGGGGAAAAACGCAGTTTTTGTTCGATTTTTTCTTAGTTGGCACGATAAGCTGGGTATCATAGAGTCATTTTGCCGGCTTTGCGGAGGGTGCGGTGGTAGCTGGGGGAGTCTGCATCGGGTGCAGAGACAGGGCTCAGCAGGCCGTCGCGGATGAACTGCTCAATGCGGTGCGCATACCAGCCATCACTGACGCCGAGCTGATATTTTCCCATGGTGATACCGATGAGCCTTGCCTCGAGGAACTCGTCGGGCTGGGCGTCCAGCTCCCGGCGGAGGAAGCTGTCGTAGAAGTCCTTCGGCACGCTGACGAGCTGACCGTTGACGAAGGCGCGGAGCGGTGCGTTCTCGGCCTGAAGCTCTGCCCAGCGGGTCGCAAGCCCGAACAGGTAATTCTTGGGCAGGGGAACGCCGTTCTGTGCCAGCCGACCCCATTCCTCCGGCGAGACCTCCCCGAAGCTGGTGCGGCAGACGACCGAACCATTCCGCCGTTCGTCAAAGGGCGGCAAAGAGACGAGCGTAACATCCGGCGTTAGCTTGACGGTCGAAAGCTGTGCCGCCAGCCAGTATAAACCGCACTGTTCGTCGGGGGAGCTGCTGCACCAAATGCGAACAGCTTCGCCCTGACGGACACGGTTCAGAAAGGCATCGAGGTTTCCCCGGGTGGCGTTGAGAAGCTCGGCGGCGACGTCGGTGTCCTCTTCCGGGTAGCAGCCCGTCAGAAGGCGCAGAGCCGCCAAACGCGCTTCACCGAGGCAGTCCGGGCGGTCGTCGGCCAATTCGCCCACGCTGAATGCGGCGGATAGGGCGAGAACATCTTTCGGCTCACCGTCCAGCGGAATCGAAGCTTCGATCCGCTGACGCCGCTGTTCCTCGAACTCCCGTTTGGCCGTCTCGATTTCTTCATCGGTCGCAGGATGCCCATCCTCATGAGTGATGACAACGCCGACTGCACCGCCAAGGGAAAAGCTCGAGCCGATGCCGCATTTCAGGCTTCCGGCGGCACTTTCGTTGAATACGACTTCCAGCATGGGACGACCCTCCTTTCAGCTTTTGAGGTTATTCCAGCCCCAGCTCTCCGGCCATCGCGTCGATGTCCTCGGGGTTGAAATCGCCCAGAGGGAGGATGAGCCGTGCCAGCGTTTCGGCAGGCAGAGTGCGGAGCAGCTCACTCTCGTCAGCGGCAGAGCCGGACGGAGCAAGCACGGTGTTCGTGCCGTCGCTGCCTGTCTCGATGCGGGCATGGTGTCCGGTGGCGATATACTGCAGACCCAGCTTGTCGGCGGCGGTCAGCAGAGCATCCAGCTGTGCGACCGTGCTCGTCTGCTCCACCTCGGTCAGGGCGGAGGCGTTCAGGGTGACGCACTCGATGCCGAGCTTTGCGGCGGCAGCTTTCGCGGCCTTGACCGTTTCGGCCTCCTCCGGGGCGTCGGACAGCTTGACGACCGCGCTGACGACGGCGAAGCCCTGCTGCTGTAAAATGCGGACCACCGCGCTGGAATCCCGGCTTCCGGTCAGGCCGACCAGAACGCGGTCCTGCGTTTCGTAGGTGTCAAACCCGTTCCCGGGCAAAAATGCGTCGCTCATCTTCCTTGCCTCCCGCCATGTGCCTGGCTCTGTGCGACCGCAAGCTGGTCGCAGCGTTCGTTTTCCGGGTGTCCGGCATGGCCTTTGACCCAGACGTAAGTGATCTTGTGGCGTGCCTCCTGCTCGAGTGCCTGTTCCCAGAGGTCGGGATTCAGGGCAGGAGAGCCGTCGGACTTCTTCCAGCCCCGGCGTTTCCAGCCCTTCGCCCAGCCCTTTTCCAGTCCGTTGATGACGTACTGACTGTCGGAACAGAGCCGCACCTCGCAGGGCTCTTTCAGCTGGCGGAGTGCCTCGATGAAGGCAGTCAGCTCCATCCGGTTGTTGGTGGTGGAAGCGTCGCCGCCGCTCAGTTCCTTCTCGTAGACCTTGCCGTTGAAGCGGTAGCGCAGGACTGCGCCCCAGCCGCCCGGCCCGGGATTTCCGCTGCACGCACCGTCGGTGTAAACTTCGACTTGTTTCATGGTTTTCTCCTGATGGGTGAAATAGGATACCTTTATTTAGAGCTATTTTCGCCGTTCTGTCAAGAGGCAGCGCATAAATCGCTGTCTGATTGCCAAACCTTGGAATTGACAAAAAGGGCGAGAAATACTATACTTGTTCCAACGAAATGCGTATAGGAGCACCCGGCAGGCGTGTGCTCAGGGCGTTCCCGCAGACGTGCCGCGGTCGCATCGAACAGATGGACTGTACAGGCCAGAAGCTCTCGCGGAACCACCAGCGTTCCAGAAAAAACGCTGAAGCAATAAATTCTATACGGAACAGTCGAGGAAGCGTTGTGAAAAGCCGCTTTCTCCCAGACAGCGCAGGCCGTCCGCCAAAAGGATGAGCCTGTGCTTTGTGATTATTTTTTGGAGGTACGAATGGCACAGGCAAAAGAAACCCATGCACCCGTGAATGGTGCACCCCGTCCCAACACCGCGAACGAAGCAGGTGAGAAGCGTCCCCGCACCACCCGCCGTCCTTATTATAATCGGCGTCCCCGCCGTCCCCAGCAGCCCAAGGAGGCCGCTGTGCCCATCCATATCTATCCGCTGGGCGGCCTCGGCGAAGTCGGCAAGAACATGACCGTCTACGAGTGCTGCGGCGATATGATCATCGTTGACTGCGGCCTCGTGTTCCCGGACAGCGATATGTTCGGCGTCGATATGGTCATCCCCGATTTCACCTTCGTGGTGCAGAACAAGGATAAGATCAAGGGTCTGCTCATCACCCACGGCCACGAGGACCACATCGGCAGCATCCCCTATCTGCTCCAGAAATTCGACCTGCCCATCTACGGTACGCGCCTGACCTGCGGCCTGATCAAGAACAAGCTGGAAGAATTCGGCTTGGCGGGCAAGACCAAGTTCGTCGAGATCACCCCGAAGCAGAAATTCAAGCTGGGCTGCTTTACCATCGAGCCCATCCACGTCAACCACTCCATCCCGGATTCGCTGGCCTTCGCCATCGACAGCCCGGCGGGTACCATCATCCAGACGGGTGACTTCAAAATCGATTACACCCCGCTGGCCTGCGGTGTGACCGACCTGACGACCCTGTCTGAGTACGGTCAGAGGGGCGTTCTGGCTCTGCTGAGCGATTCCACCAACTCGGAGCGTCCGGGCTTCACGGCCACCGAGCAGAAGGTCGCGGCAGGCGTCCGCAACCTGTTCGCCCGGGCACGGAACAAGCGCATCATCATCGCGACCTTCGCGTCCAATATCTATCGTGTCCAGCAGATCATCGACCTCGCTGTTGAAGATGGCCGCAAGGTGGCCTTCAGCGGCCGGAGCATGGTGAACAACACCGCGATGGCACAAGAGCTGGGCTATATGCACATCCCGGAGGGAACGCTCATCAGCATGGATGAGCTGAACCAGTACCCGCCGGAGCAGGTGGTGCTTATTACCACGGGCAGTCAGGGCGAGCCGCTGAGCGCGCTGTCCCGGATGTCCACCTGCAGCCACCGTCAGGTGCGGGTCGGCCCGGGAGACTTCATCATCATCTCGGCCAACCCCATCCCCGGCAACGAGAAGAGCGTGACGAAGATCGTCAACGGTCTGCTCCTGCTGGGTGCAGAGGTCATCTACGAGAGCATGTATGATGTTCATGTCTCCGGCCACGCCTGCCAAGAAGAGCAAAAGCTGATGCTCACCTTGACGAAGCCGAAGTATTTCCTGCCCGTTCACGGCGAGTACAAGCAGCTGAAAAAGCACGCTCTGACCGCCGCCAGCCTCGGCATCCCGACCAGCAATATCCTGATTGCAGAGAACGGCTCGAACGTCATCCTGACCCGGGATGAGATCAAATTGGGCGAGCCTGTCACGGCAGGTG
>CAVJGY010000151.1:0-4006 GCA_963648915.1 Acutalibacteraceae bacterium
ATCAAAACCAAATGAACACGTTTTTGATGGTCTACCGCCTTTTTCGCCTGCTTCATAATGCTTCTTTGCGGCATCCAGCATTGGCTTGACAACAGGCCAGTAACCTCGAATTGACTTGGGAAGTTGCGGCGGAGTTCCTGCTACGGCGTAAGAAATGATTGCTTCATAGAACGCCGTACGGTTTTTGGGTGTCATTGTCTGCCCTGTTTCATAGAGGGAGAAATAGAACGGAAAATACTGTCGAGCCAAACTATCACCCCTCTTCTTTGCTCTGTGGCGGATGAATCAGTGGCTTTGCGAGCTTCCAGAAAATAGAAACTGTTCCGGTCAATGTCGGCTCTACTCCTGTAAAGCTATAATCAACAATGGCGGCGTAAAAAGCAGCTTTGTCTCTTGCCGTCATGCTCTGGGCTGCTTCCCAGAAGTACACCGGGAATCTGAAATATTTCTGTGCCACTCTTTCACGCTCCCTTCTTCTTGTATTCCTTCGGTGCGTCCGTGAAGAAGAACGCGCCGATCTGGTCGGTCTGGATGTCCAGCACCTTCGCGACGCGGGTGATCTCGTCCGAATTCCACGGCAAGCGGCCTGTCATGCGGGCGGTAAGGGTGCTTTCTGCCATTCCAGCCCGCCGGGAAACCTCGGATTGCGTCATGTCCAGCTCGACAAAACGCAGGCGAAGCTTTTTGAACGGCTTGTACAAAATCACACCTCCTTCCCGGAAACAGCCGCCTGAATCTCTTCCTTCATCCGGCGCAGTTCTTCCACCGCGTCATGCAGTGTGGTAATCTCCCCGGCGGCTATCTTGTCGCGCAGGGCAATTTCTGCGGTTTCAGACACGGCACGGGCAAGGGTGGGGTAATATCTCGCTTTATCCCATTTAGCCCCCTTGCTCGAACGCTCACGCGCCTTAAACACGACATAAGAGCATCCGCTCTTTGTGTCTGCGGTCATGTAGTAGTTATCAATCAGATGAATCATGGTTTAGCCCTCCTTCAAATCGTCCACAGATACGCCCAGAGCGTTCGCAACATGCCCGGCGGTGGTACGCCAGACAGATTTCCCCTGACGCATCTTCCAGATTGCTTGACGACCGACTCCGGCTTTTTGAGCCAGCTCCTCGGCAGTGATGTTCTGCCGTGCCATCTCTGCGATGACCTTCACGCGGTCAACGATGATAGATTTTGCCATTTAATTTTACCTCCGTTTCAGAAACAAATGTTTCTAACACGAAGTATAACAGCACAAAAAGTTACTGTCAAGAGCTTTTTCAGAAAAAATTGTTGCTGTTATATAATAAGTGTGGTAGACTTGACAGAGAGGAGAGTGATAAAGTGGCAAAAACCATTGGTGAACGAATTCGTGAATTACGCAAGGAACAGGGATTGACACAAAAAGAACTTGGTGAGAGGGCGGGGATTGCTGAGCCTACTATTCGTCGCTATGAACTTGGTAGGCTTAATCCAAAATTTGAGACAGTGAAAAAAATAGCGAAAGCTCTTGGTGTGCCTGCTTCGTGCGTGTATGGATTGAAAATTCAGGAGGATGCCGATAAACAGGATAATATTGAAAAAATGCTCGCTGATGCGGTTTCGTCTAGTGGTGATGTCAATATAGAAAAATTTACAGACGAGATAGTAAATGTTAGGGCAAAAAAATATGCTGAGGAACTTATTCAACTACGAAAAGCGACAG
Organism: Acutalibacteraceae bacterium; assembly: GCA_963648915.1. GTDB lineage: Bacteria > Bacillota > Clostridia > Oscillospirales > Ruminococcaceae > Faecalibacterium. The sequence continues at coordinate 1,694 of CAVJGY010000151.1, forward strand.
AAGAACTTTATTCTCATTCAATGAAATCTTGGACAGACAATGGAATACTAAATGCAATTAACGGTGCATTAAAAACATTGAATAGAATTGGAAAAATTGAAGCGTTGAAGCGAATTGACGAACTGACCCAGATTCCGGCCTATCAGAATACCTCCCCAGACGAAAACAACGCTCTCCCCGGCGGAACAGAGGCCGACCACGAATAATATTCTCGTTCCCGCCCGTTGGACTTGAAGCGGTGGTGAAGCGGTGGAAAATGGCTGTTTTGCCTTGTTTGCTTCCGTGTGTGTCGCGGAGTCTATGCGATGCTGGACGCCGCCGGGTGGACTCGACCAAAAATAAAAGCCCTCACGGGGCGTTGTGAGGGCGTGGAACGGTATTGAGGGGAGATGAAACGATGGAAGAGCTATACAAACAGCTGGCAGAGTTGGCGAAGCGGTACGGAGCAAAGCGGCTCGTGCTGTTCGGCTCGCGTGCCAGAGGGGACAACCGATACAACAGTGACATAGATCTGGCCGTGTACGGGATGCCGGAGAACAACCGGGCGGAGTTCTGGATGGACTGCGAGGAACTGCCGACGCTGTTAAAATTCGACATCGTGCATATTCGGGATGATATGGACGCGAAGTTTTTGGCAAACATACAGAAGGATGGTGTTGAACTGATGGACAAGCTGCATGAAAAATACAGCCGCCTCACCGATGCGGTCAACCGCCTGCGGGAAGCACTGGATGACTACAAGAAATATCCGCTGGACTCCGTGCGAGACGGAACGATTCAGCGGTTTGAGTTCTGTACAGAGCTGGCGTGGAAAACCATGCGGGAATACCTGCTCGACCAAGGCTTTTCTGACATCAACAGCCCGAAAGCGGTCATCAAGCAAGCGTATGCGTTCGGTATGATCAAAGACCAACAGGCATGGCTTGACCTCCAAAACGACCGGAATCTGACCTCCCACGTCTACGATGAAGAGACCGCGAAGGTAATTTTTGAGCGCATTGAGAACCGACACCTCGCTTTGTTTGACGAAGTGTTGGCCTACATGAAAGATGAGTAAACGAACGAATACAGCCGTCTGGGAGGAAAAATACGGTCGCTGGCGGGTAGCTGTCCAGAAAGACGGCGTGCGGCGGCAGTTCTACAGCAGTACACCGGGCAGAACCGGCCAGCGTGAAGCGAATGCCAAGGCGGACGCTTGGCTGGATGAGGGAATCGATGTGAAAGCCCGCCGGGTGGAAGATATCTTCAAAGACTGGAATGCCGCCCAGCAAAAGACCACAGGCGCGGGGAACTGCCGGAACATCGAGAGCCGATGGAGAACAAGAATTCTCCCGGCGGTGGGGAAGAAGCGGATTACCAGCCTGACGGAGCAGGATTTGCAGGACGTGGTGAACGATGCCTACCGAGACGGCCTTGCAAAGAAGTCCCTGCAATCTCTATGCGCGGACATGCGGGCGTTCTGCAAGTATTGCCGGGCGAAGAAGCTGACGACCTTCAACCCGGAGGGGGTGCACGTGCCCGCCGGGGCGCGTCCAAAGGGAAAGGGAGTCTTACAGCCGGACGCCCTGTCAACGCTCCTGAGCGTGGATACAACGCTTTACAGGGGCAAGCGGGTGCACGATGATTTTATCAATGCCTACCGCTTTCAGGTCTTGACCGGGCTTCGTCCGGGCGAACTGGTAGGTCTGCACTGGGCAGACATCAAAGGGAACACGGTCTATATTTCCCGATCTGTGAACGTGCTGGGCGAAGAGACGCAGGGCAAGAACCAGAATGCAGTCCGGGCGTTTGCCCTGTCAGAGCTTGCGAGAGCCGTTCTGGACGACCAACGCGCGCTCACAGGCGGAGAAGAAAGCGTGTTCTGCCTGAAAAGCGAAGCCTATTATTACAAACGCTGGCAGGTCTACTGTAAGTCCAATGGAATTCCGCCCCTGTCCGCTTATGAGATGTGGCACAGCTTTGTCAGCGTCGTTAAGTCCCTGCCTGCTGGCGAGGTGAAAACGCTGGTCGGCCACAGCCAGAACATGGACACCTTCGGCGTATACGCCCACGCTCTGAGCGGCGACGACGAAACGACCGCGAAGGACGTGAACACGGTATTCAACCGGGTGCTAGAGCGGGAATAAAATAACACACTTTTTAACACACTTTTGGCTTTGTGGTTGTGCTGGCTCTGTACGATGATAAAGAAAAGTGACGTTTAGACGTCGCGGATTCAGCATGAAAATCCCTGTTTTGCGGGAAAATAAATCGGGTGGCATGTTCAACTCCTGTCACCAGCTCCAAGAGAAACCGCTTAGATTCGTTGAAATC
>CAVJGY010000152.1:0-4000 GCA_963648915.1 Acutalibacteraceae bacterium
GTTCCATAGGTTTGTTACTCCTTACGTTTTGATGGCTCAGAAATTATAAATAAGTATAGCACAGTCCGCACCGGATTGCACCCGGTTTTTGAGATAGAATGTCTTTTCCCGCTTGGAACTGCTCTTTTTTCCAAAAAGTATATTCAAATTTCGGTAAATCTGCTATACTGGAATTGTGGTGCGGCGGTTTGGCCGCACAGTTCGTACAGGCTGCTGTCCCCCACACGACATGGACAGCCGGGAAAGAAACGAGGGTCAGGAAATATGAAAGCTTTTATCACCGTTATCGGAAAGGACACCGTCGGCGTCGTCGCAAAGGTCTCGGGTCTTTGCAGCGAGCTGAACATCAATATTGAGGACGTCACCCAGAGCATCCTGCAGGGCATGTTCGCGATGATCATGCTGGTGGACATCTCCAATTGCAGCGTCAGCCACGAGGAGCTGCACAAGCGTGCAGACGCCCTCGCCAAGGAGATGGGGATGCAGATCAACGTGACCCGTCAGGAAGTTTTTGACGCAATGCACACGATTTAACGAGGTTTTTACTATGAGCATGTTTAATACCGGAGACATTCTCGAGACCATCGAGATGTTTACGCAGGATAATCTGGATGTGCGCACCGTCACGATGGGCATCAGCCTGCTGGACTGCATCGACCCGGACCCCAAGAAGGCCTGCGAGAAAATTTATAACAAGATCACCACCAAGGCCGCAAACCTTGTTCCGGCCGTCGAGCACATCAGTGCGGAATACGGCATCCCCATCATCAACAAGCGCATCAGCGTCACCCCTATCGCCATGCTGCTGGGTGCGTGCCCGGACGCTGACCCGGTGGACTTCGCCAAGACACTGGACGCCGCCGGCAAGAAGGTCGGCGTCAACTTCGTCGGCGGCTACACCGCCCTCGTCCACAAGGGCTTCTCGGCAGGCGACCGCCGCCTCATCGAGTCCATTCCCCGCGCACTGGCCGAGACGGACATCGTCTGCAGCTCGGTGAACATCGGCGCGACCAAGGCCGGCCTGAACATGGACGCCATCAAGCTGATGGGTGAGGCCGTCAAGAAGGCTTCGGAGCTGACCGCCGACCGTCAGTGCATCGGCGCGGCCAAGCTGGTCGTGTTCTGCAATGCCCCCGAGGACAACCCCTTCATGGCAGGCGCATTCCACGGCCCGGGCGAGCCGGACTGTGAGATCCATGTTGGCGTTTCCGGCCCGGGTGCTGTCCGTGCAGCTCTGGCACGTCTGCCGAAGGATGCCCCCATCGACGCCGTGGCCGAGCTTGTCAAGCGCACCGCCTTCAAAATCACCCGTGTGGGTCAGCTGGTCGCAAATCTGGCCTCGGACGCTCTGGGTGTTCCGGCGGGCATCATTGACCTGTCCCTCGCTCCGACCCCGGCCGTCGGCGACAGCGTTGCCAACATCCTCGAGGAGATGGGCTTGGAGACCTGCGGCTGCTGCGGCACGACAGCCTGCCTTGCCCTGCTGAATGATGCCGTCAAGAAGGGCGGCGTCATGGCGTCCAACCACGTCGGCGGTCTGTCCGGTGCATTCATCCCGGTCAGCGAGGACGACGGCATGATCCACGCCGCCGAGTCCGGCTGTCTGACGATTGAAAAGCTCGAAGCCATGACCGCCGTCTGCTCGGTCGGTATCGACATGGTCATCATCCCGGGCGACACCACCCCGGCCGTCATCAGTGCACTCATTGCGGATGAAGCCGCCATCGGCATGGTGAACAGCAAGACCACCGCCGTCCGCGTCATCCCGGCCATCGGCCGCAAGGCGGGCGAGATTTTGGACTTCGGCGGTCTGCTGGGCTACGGTCCCATCATGGCCGTCAACCAGCACGACCCCTCGGTGTTCATCAACCGCGGCGGCCGCCTGCCTGCACCCATGCAGTCGTTGAAGAACTAAGCTGAATAAAATCATCCAAACAGACCCATCCTTTGGTTATCATTTCCAGAGGAGGGTCTGTTTTTATGTGGAATAAGTTGGTTCGGCGGATGTCGCGGCGGGAGATGGCCGTGCTGGGTCTGGTGCTTTCGGGGTGTTTTTTGCTCTGCGGGCTAATACAGCTGTTCAGTTGGGGACAAGCCCAGCTCGACACTGGAGAGTTGCTCTGTGCGGACACTCTGCGCTTTCACATCCGGGCGGACAGCAATTCTCTGCTCGACCAGAGCGCGAAGCTTTTCGTCCGGGATGCCGTTCTCACTTACACCGACCAGTTTTGCACCGCAACGGACAAGCCCGGCGCGCTCCGCTGGGCAGCGCAGAACCTCCCCCTGCTTCAGCTGACTGCACAGCAGGCTCTCGCCAAACTAGGGCTTCACACTCCGGTGCGGGTGCGGCTCGTCAACATGTATTTCGACGCCACCCACTACCAGACCTCCGCTCTTCCCGCCGGGCGGTACGATGCCGTCCGTATCGAGCTGGGGGATGAACTTCACTATGGAAAGAACTGGTGGTGCGTTCTCTATCCGGGACTTTGCCGTTCGGCCTGCGGCGGCTACGCCTTGCCCGAGGAGAATGACCTCGTCTGCGGGGAGTACATCGTCCGGTTCAAGCTGGTGGATTGGTGGCAGGGGGTGACAGCTTCCCGAAGCGATACGGTGTTGGTGGCAGGCTGAATTCACACTTTCTTTCCTTCCGTCATAGGCTGAACACGGAAGGAGTGTGTTATAACAATGGCGATCCCTGCATATTATTCGTTGATCCAGCAAGGCTCGAATGGGCCGGACGTGGCGTTGGTGCAGACTTGGCTGAACGGCATCCGCGACCAGTGCACTTGGCACGACATTCTGGCCGTGGACGGAAGCTTCGGCTCTGGCTCGGAGAAGGCGGTCATGGAGTTCCAGCTCCGGAACAAGCTGACCGCCGACGGCAAGGTCGGCCTCACCACATGGAACACCCTGTACAACAAGTACACCGCCAAGCACGGCCTCGGCACGCCCTATCCGGGCATTGCTCTGCGCACAGGCACGGCGGGCGGAACGGTGCGCCTGCTTCAGCAAAAGCTGAACACCCTCGGCGAGACGCTGAGCGCGGACGGCAAATTCGGCTCGGCGACGGCGGCGGCTGTCCGGCGTTATCAGGCGCGGAACAATCTGACGGCGGACGGCGTTGTGGGCGCGGCAACGTGGGATAAGCTGTTCTGATGATGTAAAACTTTGCTTCTGCTGGTGCTTTGCCGGCAGAAGCTTTTCTTGTTGTCCGGAGTGGACAAAGCCGCCGCCTTTCCTTATAATGAAACTAGAATTGCTGAAAGGCGGTGTTCCCATGCGTTTTCTTCACCTGTCCGACCTGCACCTTGGCAAGCGGGTCTGTGAATTCTCGATGCTGGACGACCAGCGATACATCCTCGACCAAATCCTGTCCCTGCTGGACGAAACACCCGTGGACGGCGTTCTGCTGGCGGGCGACCTCTACGACAAACCCGTTCCGCCCGCCGAGGCCGTCCGGCTTCTGGACTGGTTTCTCACCGAGCTTTCGCTCCGGAAGCTTCCTGTTTTTGCCATCAGCGGGAATCACGATTCCGCCGACCGCATCGCGTTCGGGTCGCACTTGCTGGCCGAAAGCCGGGTCTATGTCAGCCCGGTCTTTTCCGGTGCGCCGGAACCGATTTCGCTGACGGACGAATCCGGCACGGTGGATATTTATCTTCTTCCCTTTTTGAAACCGGCTTCCGTCCGGCACGTCTATCCGGACGAGCCGATTGAAAGCTACAACGACGCGCTTGAATGCGTCCTGCGGCACTGTCCGCTGGACAAGTCCCACCGTTCGGTGCTGGTCGCCCACCAATTCGTCGCGGGCGCGGCCTGCTGTGAGAGCGAAGAGCCGTCCGTCGGTGGGGTCGACAGCGTGAACTCGGAGCTGTTCGACGCCTTTGATTATGTCGCGCTGGGGCATCTTCACAGCCCACAAAAGGTCGGGCGGGACACCGTTCGGTACTGCGGCACACCGCTCAAGTATTCGTTCTCGGAAGCACGGCAGAAGAAGAGC
>CAVJGY010000153.1:0-3995 GCA_963648915.1 Acutalibacteraceae bacterium
GGTGTGCAGCCAGCCGTCCTTATCGATGACTTCTGCGGTGGCCTCCGGGTCTTTGTAGTAGCCCAGCATGACGCTGCCGCCGCGGACACAGATTTCGCCCGTCTCATCGACCTTGTGCTCCGACTCATGACCCGGCTTGCCGAGTGCGCCGATATGAGCGGCATCCTGCTCGACGTTCAGCAGACCGTCGCCTGCAAGCTCGGTCATGGAGTAGCACTGGTTGATATAGAAGCCGTTCTGCACCAGCGTCAGCAGAATCTCGGCATCTAGTGCGGCAGAGCTGCAGCTCAGGTTCCACAGGCCATTCAGACGGTCCTGATGGCCGCGGCGGACTTCGTTATAGACCATCTCGACCAGCACCGGGGGCGTGGACATGGCGTCGCTGGGCATCAGCTTGATGTCACGGTAGAAGTTGCGGGGATCGCCGCAGATGTTCAGCGCGTAGCCCTGCATCGCATAGACCCACAGGCAGATGAAGCCGGACAGGTGGAAGAAAGGCACGAGGGTGAAGTGGCTCAGCGGCTTGCCCTGACGGTCGGCCGGGGCGAGCTTCTTTTTATAATAAGGAAGCACCTGCTGACCCTCGACGTACATCTCGTTGGCGGTGGCGTAGTTGCGCTCCGACAGCATGACGCCCTTGCTCCGTCCGGTCGTGCCGGAGGTGAACATCAGCATGAGCAGGCCGTCCGGGTCGATGCAGTTCGTCAGCTCAGCGGGCTGGCTGTCCTTGTAGGCGTTCATCGGGCGGAGGATCGAACCGTAAGCGGCCTCCAGCTCGGCGCGATAGCCGTAGTCGATGCCGTCATTGAAGATAAAGACCGGCTCGACCTGACCCAGCTCATACTCCAGCTCCGGCCAAGTCTTTTTCTGGTTCAGGGTCACCAGAACTGCGCCCGACAGCATGATGCCGAAGGTCAGCACGCCGTATTCGTAGCTGTTCCGGCTGAGAAGGGCGACCTTTTTGCCCTTGATGTCGGGGATGTTCTCCTTCAGGTAGGTGACAGTACGGCGGATGTCCTGCGCCAGCTCTGCATAGGTCCATTCCAGAACGGTCTTGCCGTCCTCGGCCACAGAACGGAATGCCACGCACTCCGGGAAGAGCTTCTCCATCGAGTTGGTAACGAGGTCATAGACGGTGCGGGGCATTTCCTCCACCGTGACGATGCGGTCAAAATCCTGTGCCATTGTTTTTCTCCTTTTATCTCTTAGCGTTATGGGCCTTGCGCCCTGTTTTCCGAAAAAACATGGAAAATGCCGGAACATTTTCCCAAGGATAGTATATCGTATCTTGGAGGTCGATTCAATGGATTTTCTGTTAAATGCAAGATTTTGTTGCACAAATATGCAACTTAAACTTGCATTCAATCTTGTGCAATTCTATGTAAGTATTGCCTTTAAATTGACAGCCGGGGGAAAAAGCATTATACTTATTCATAATAAATCCTTGTATCCACCCCTGATTTTTTGACATCTTGTTATTTTTGCGCCTGAACTGTGGCATTTTGCCAATCAGGGTACTTCGCGGCGCAAAGAAGGAGCCCTGTTCATGGAAAAAACCAAATCACGCACCACCAGCTCTCTCGGCATGTTCGACCTGCTCAAGGGCTTTGGAATGCTGACCATCGTTTTCGCACACACGGCGGAGTCCTACGCGGCGGGAACGACCACCGCCATCACGCCGTTCACCTTTTATCTGTTCGCCTATCGCGAATCCCTGATGGCCGCGTTCTACATCGCCAGCGGCTACGGCTTCCGAAAGCGATCCATCGGCAAATGCGTCAGCCAACAGCTGCAAATGCTGCTCAAGCCCTACATCATCACCGGGCTTGCGACGACCATTCTACATTATATCTGTCACTACGCGGCCTTCGGCTCACCGGAAAGCGCGTTCTTCGAGACAAAGAAGGTCTTTGGCGGCTTCGCACTGGGACTTCCCCACACCGCCGACTATTTCGGGCAGACCTTCTTCTCCTGCGGCCCGATGTGGTACTTACTCTCCCTGATGATCGGCTGGATACTGCTGGATGTCATCATGAACATCTTCCCCGAGCGGTACATCCCTTGGGCGGTGCTGGGCACGATGGTCCTTGGCTGGGGCATCACATTAGCGTGGAACGCTCCCTTCTGCATCGCACAGGGCATGGTGGTCGTCCCGTATTTGTATCTGGGCTTCCTCGCCAAGAAGAAAAAACTGTTCGAGAAGCCTTTCTCCCGCCGTCTCAAGTTGGGACTCTGGGGTGCGTTCATCCTCGTGGGCGTGCTGGTCATCCTGACCCAGAGCACCGACTGCGTTTCCCTGGGCGAGTGGACCTTCGGCCCAGTCAGTATCCTGCTGGACGGTGCGGTCGGTCTGGGTCTGCTGGCCGTTTTCCTGCGGCTGCAGGCGCGGTTCGATAATTTCCTGACCCGGGGCGTCGAGAACATCGGCCGTCGGTCGCTCTACATCTTCTGTGTTCACACCGTCGAGCTGACCGCCATCCCGTGGTATCTGATGGCGGACAAGTTCGTGGATATGCAGACGGTCGGCCTCATCGTCCAGTTCATCGTCTCTCTGGGTTCTGTCCTGCTGGTCTGTGAGCTGCTGCTCCGCCGCCGGGACTGGAAGATTCAGCGTGTCGCCAAGCAGCGCAAACGTGCTGAGGCGCACAAGCCCTATGTTGCCCGTCACTAATCACAAAACAAATTAGCCTGCGGCGAATTTTCCGCAGGCTGAAATAATAAAAAGAGGAGAATCCGGTTATGAACAACGAAACTCCTGCGGCTCTGCAAAGCCGCATTGCGGATCTGGAACAGCAGCTCAAGCTTGCCGACGAGGGGGCGTCCCGTCTGGCCGAGCGGTGTCTCACACTGGAACAGGAGGTGCAGGAATATCTTTCCGCACACCCCCAGCGGGAACTGCACGCCGACACGATCTCCCGCATCCGTCCGACCATCTACTACGATGCCGGCTTCGGCTTTTCCGAGGCCGACACTCTGACCTCGAAGGACTGCCTTTACGACGAGCTGACGGGCAAAATGGCGGCTACTTTTGAGCTGCCGACCGACATTCAGGCCATCCGTCTCGACCCGGGCGAGCTGCCCTGCTGCATCTCCGGCCTGAGCTTCTCGGACGACCGCATTCAGGCTCTTCCCTGCAACGGCGTCATTTTGCAGGACGGCAACACCCTCTTCCTGCGGGGCGACCCGAACTATTACCTGAGCGGCCTGAATCGTTACCCCGCCGGGATGAAGCTCATCATCAAATACACCTACTACGCGCTGGAATCCCTGTCCAGCGAGCCGCTGTTCCGGATCATTCTGGACGGCATGAAGCAGTTCCAGCAGGAAAAAGCGGGCGAAGAGAACCACATTCAGGAGTTGAACCGGATCATCGACGACCAGCAGCGGAGCGTCGAGCAGCTGCAGAAGAGCGTCGCCAACCTGAACCACGACATCCTTGACCTGCGTCAGGCCAACAATGCCCTTCAGAGCAGCAACGAGGCCTACGACAACGCCCTCAAGGGAATGCAGTCCAGCACCAGCTGGAAGCTGACCGCCCCCATCCGGAAGCTGCTGGGGCTGTTCCACCACGGTTCTTGATTAGAGAGGGAGGAAAGCCCTGATGTACAGCCGTTATACCACCCTGCAGCGGGAACAGCTTCCCAAGCAGGTCTATTCTGATACCCAAAGCACCTATCTTCTGGTCTACGCCCCCACCCGGCACGCCCTGCTGGCGGCGTCCCTGAAAGAGCAGCTCCACTGCAAATTCCGGCTCGTGAACCAGCTGGGCAGCGAGCTGACCGACAGCGTCGCGGGCGTTCTGCTGGTCGGCGAGGACGTTTCCTGCATCTGTACCACCCTGACCTACTTTGCACAGGCCTTGCGGGACGGTGCGGACTACGTTGTTTCGGACGCCGTATTCGGCTTCGACGGTTCGACCGCCCTCTACCAGAGCGACGTGCACCGTGCCGCCGTCCGCTGCGCGATGGTCTCCCGGGAGCTGCTCGACCGCTGCC
>CAVJGY010000154.1:0-3993 GCA_963648915.1 Acutalibacteraceae bacterium
TTTGGCGAACAGCTCCTATAAGACCGGCACGGATGCCATCAATAACCAGCTGACCGAGATGAACGACCTCATCAAGGCCGTTGACCCCGAGGGCGTCATCACGGGCGAGGGCGCAATGACGAAGGATCTGATCGAGGTCGCGGACGTCGACTTCGCAAACGTCAATGTCTGGTCCATCATGGCGGTTCTGGTCATCATCGCACTCTCCTTTAAGAGCCTGTCCATCCCCGTTCTGCTGGTCGCCAGCATCGAGGCGGCAATCGCCATCAACATGGGCATCCCGTACTTCACTGGCACGCAGCTGCCCTTCATCGCAAGCATCGTCATCGGCACCATCCAGCTGGGCGCGACCGTCGACTACTCCATCCTGATGACGACCCGTTATCACGAGGAGCGCGCCTTTGGCCGCACGCCTCAGCAGGCCGCACAGCAGTCCTTGGAGCATTGCAGCCAGAGTATCCTGACGAGCGGCCTGACCTTCTTCGCTGCCACCGTCGGCGTTTCTGCCATCAGTAAGATGGAGCTGCTGCAGAGCATCTGCCTGCTCATCTCCCGCGGCGCACTGATCTCTATGGCAGTCATCCTCATCGTCCTGCCCGCCGCTTTGATGCTGACCGACGGCATCATCCGCCGCACCACCCTCCATTGGCTTGTGCCTGAAACCACCGAGAAGTCTGCAAAGGAGTAATCACCATGAAAAAATCGCTTCGTTTCGCGAGTGCGGCACTGGCTCTGACTCTCGCCGCCGGAATGACGATGCCCGCTTTTGCTGCAAGCAAGGCGAGCTTTGAGAAGTCCGAGACCGTCTACGCCGTGATGAACGCCGACGGCTCGGTGAAGAGCACCACCGTCAGCGAACATCTTTATAGCTCCAATGGCCTGTCCAGCGTGACCGACCAGAGCACCCTGAGCAACATCCAGAACACCGAGAGTGACGCCACCTTTACGCAGGACGGCGAGAAGCTGGTCTGGAACACCGATGACACCGATGTCTACTACAAGGGCGAGACCACCCGTCAGCTGCCCATCACCGCAAAGGTTACCTATAAGATGGACGGCGTTGAGACCCTGCTGGAGGACCTTATCGGCAAGAGCGGCCACCTGACCGTGACCATCGACCTGACCAACAACGAGACGGGCACGGTGACCGTGGACGGCAAGACCCGCACCATCGTCACCCCGCTCATCACCGCTGTGGGCGTCGTCTTTGGTGAGGACGCATCCAATGTCAACGCAGAGCACGGCGTGCTGGAAAGCGCGGCAAAGAGCTCTGTGGCCGCCTTCGTCACCCTGCCGGGCGTCAAGGATTCTCTGGACGGCCTGCTGCCGAGCGGCATCAGTGATATCGACGAGTACCTGCAGGACAGCGTGACCGTCGAGGCGGATGTTACCGAGCTGTCCGCTCCTCAGATCATGATCGCCTGCGCCACCAGCGCAGACGCTCTGGGTCAGGACAATGTGTTTGACCTGAGCAGCATCAACGACCTGACCGATGGCATCAAGCAGCTGAACGACGCCATGAGCCAGCTGATGGATGGCGCATCCCAGCTGGTCGACGGTGCATCTCAGCTGGCAAGCGGCGGTCTGGCACTGCTGGATGGTGCAAGCCAGCTCAAGACCGGTGCATCCGCTCTGGATGACGGCCTGAACCAGCTGACCGAGGGTCTGGACACCCTGACCTCCAATAATGCCGCTCTGACCGCTGGCGCACAGCAGGTCGCAGACGGCGTTCTGGCATCCGCAAATGAGACCCTCATCGAGGGCGGCCTCATTGACGAGCCGATGACCTGGGACAACTACGAGGCTGTCATCGACCACGTTCTGGAACTGGGCGACAAGACGCTGGAAGCTGGCCGCAAGAAGATGGTCCGCACCATCTGGGAGCAGGCTCCGAGCTTCAAGGCCAGCCAGCTGGACACCGCACTTTACCTTGCAGCCACCAAGACCAACGATGACCTCGAGGCTGCTCTGAAACTGATGCAGAACCTCGACCCGTCCTTCCTGAGCAGCATCGTCGAGAAGCTGACCGACGCAGACGCACAGCAGAAGATCCACGACGAGCTGTACCTGCAGGTCAAGAACAGTGACGATATGGCAAGTGTTGCGGCTCTGAAAACCAGCCTGAGCCAGATCCAGTATTTCGTTTCCAGCGTCAACCAGTACACCAACGGTGTGGCTTCTGCCGCTGACGGTGCACACTCCGCAAAGGACGGCAGCGCACAGCTGGCTGCTGGCACCAAGAGCCTGTACGACGGTGTGACGACCCTGAACAGCGGCGTCGGCCAGCTGTCCGATGGTACGGTCCAGCTGAATGACGGCCTGAACCAGTTCAACGACGAGGGCATCTCCAAGCTGACCGGTTCTCTGGATACCGACCAGCTCCACGCCCTCAAGACCGTTGTGGAAGAGATGACCGACCGTCTGGATGACTATACCAGCTTCGCAGGCGCACCGGAAGATGCGACCAGCAGCGTGAAGTTCATCTATAAGACCGGCGAGACCGTCGCCTCCGCAGAGAACACCGCCGAGACCGAGGCCACCGTTGAGGAAGGCAACTTCTTCACCCGCCTCTGGAAGCGGATCGTCAACCTGTTCAAGTTCTGATCAAGCGATTCCCTTCATAGAAGTCAAAGAGCGTCAGCCGTAAGGCTGACGCTCTTTTGCGTCTCTCACTCCACCCCATCCAGAAGGGTGAAGGAATTCTTATCCACGAGAAGGAGGTGCTCATCCCGCATTTTGCCAAGCTCTTTGGAGAGGGCACTGCGGTCGAGGTTGAGGTAGTCGGCGAGAGCCTGACGGTTGAAGGGGATGGTGAAAGAGCGGCTTCCGGCCTTGGCGGACTGATTGGACAGGTAGAGCAGCAACCGCCCTCGGATGGTCTTGGGGCTGGTGCAGAAGATGCGCTCCGACAAGGCGAGGTTCTTGTGGAGGGAGATGTTGAGCAGGTTGTTGTTCAAGGTCTGCTGCCAGCTGCACTCCGGGTGCGGGGTGCGGAGCAGGCGGTCGAGGTTCAGGAAAAGCACCTGCGTGTCCTCGTCGGCCACGGCATCCACCATCATCGGCTCGCCGCAGTAGGCATAGGTCTCAGCAAAGACCTGCCCGGCGGGGATGTGGCTCAGGATGCTTTTGTTGCCCCAGAGGTCGATGTTTTCGATGTTGACGCTGCCGGACAGGACGATGCCCAGCTCGTGGACGGTCTCTCCGGCGTGGAAAATGACCTCTCCCTTGGTGAACCGCTTCTGCCGTGTGCCGCCGTATTGCTGCATCTGCTCCAATGCGCCGTCCTCGATGCCCCGGAACAGGGGCGTTTGAATCTTCTGCATAAAATCCGACCTCTTCCATCTGTAAGTATGTTCATGATAGCATCTCTCGCCGAATGCGTCAAGCGGACAGCAAAAACTCCCCAAACATCCGAAGGCAAGTGGAATGTTTGGGGAGCTGAATTGCGGAGAACCAAAATGAGCGTGGAAAAAAGAATTGGCTGAGAAAAAATGAACGGTAAGAATTCAGAAGTTTTTAGAAGGGCGTCCTCCGCAGGAGAATGTACAAAAGGAGGGAGAGAGGCTTACTTGATAAAGCCGACGTGCTTGCAGATCTCTTCGATGGCCTTGTCCTTGCGCTGGTTGAAGATGACCTTGTTCTCCTCGAACAGGTTGCGGCCCTCGGTGTCGATGGAGACGATCAGCGGGCCGAACTCGTTGACACGGCAGTGCCACAGCGTCTCGGGCATACCCAGATCACGCCACTGTGCCTCGACGATCTCTTCAACTTCGGTGGCGGCGACAACGGCGTTGCCAGCGGGGAACACGCAGTGGATCGCACCGAATTCCTTGCAGGCACGCTCGGTGTTCGGACCCATGCCGCCCTTGCCGACGATGACACGAACGCCGGACTTCTGGACGAACTCATACTCGAACTTCTCCATCCGCATGGAGGTAGTCGGGCCGACCGAGACCATCTCGAACTTGTCGTTCTCGAGCGGGCGGATGATCG
>CAVJGY010000155.1:0-3985 GCA_963648915.1 Acutalibacteraceae bacterium
CGGTGTAGACGCCGATGCCGGCATCGGCGTCTACACCGTGGACGGCAAGATGGTCGATATTCCGTTCTTTGAGGACGCAAAGCGGATCATCGCACTGGCGAAGGCCTGCGGCGTCTATCACGGCGAGCTGTAAGAAAGGAGAAACGAATCATGATCAACGCAGTTGGCAGAGACATTCCCGACTACCTGCTCGTCAATGGCAAGGAAGTCTATCAGGGCAAGAACTACAAGGACGGTCAGCTCGTCAAGAAGGCTACCCCCACCACCGTCCGTCACGAGAAGCCGCAGGAGGACAAGCTGTGTGCTTCCATCCGCGAAGCCTGCGAGAAGTGCGGCGCACACGACGGCATGACCTTCTCCTTCCACACCGAATTCCGTGACGGCGACTATGTTGCCAGCATGGTCGCAAAGGTCCTCGTGGAGGAGATGGGTCTGAAGGACCTGCACGTTGCCGCCACCTCTCTGGGTTCGGCACAGGATATTTTCGCCGATTACATGGAAAAGGGCATCATCGTCGAGGCGCAGACCTCCGGCGTCCGCGGCCGCATCGGTGAGGTCATCTCCGCAGGCAAGATGGAGAAGCCCGTCATCATCCGCAGCCACGGCGGTCGTCCCCGTGCTGTTGAAGCAGGTGAAGTCCACATCGACATCGCCTTCCTCGCCGCCGCCACCTCCGACTGCTGCGGCAACGCAAAGGGTCAGGGCGGCAAGAACAACTGCGGCAGCATGGGCTTTGCAAACCACGACGCCCACTTCGCAGACCATACCGTTATCATCACCGACACCCTCGTTCCCTTCCCCAACCTGCCCTCCTCCATCAGCTGTATCGATGTTGATGCAGTCTGTGTCGTGGACGCCATCGGTGACCCGAAGAAAATTGCGACCAAGGAAGCCCGCATGACCGACAATCCCCGCGAGCTGATGATGGCCGAGAATGTCGCCAACGTCATCGCCGCAACGCCTTATTTCAAGGATGGTTTCTCCTTCCAGACGGGCGTCGGCGGCCCGTCTCTGGCCGTCAACCGCTTCCTCGAGGAGCACATGAAGAAGGCAGGCATCAAGATGAGCTTTGCCCTCGGCGGAACGTCCAGTGCCATCTGTGCTCTGCAGGACAAGGGTCTGGTCGACTACATCCTCGACACACAGGACTTCGACCAAGGTGCAGCCGCTCACCTGTTCTCCAACCCGCACCACATCGAAATTGACCTGAGCGAGTACGCCAACGCAGGCAACAAGGGTGCTTACGTCAACAAGCTGGACTACGTTGTCCTGTCCGCTCTGGAAATTGATACCAAGTTCAACGTCAATGTCATCACGGGTTCGGACGGCGTTCTGCGCGGTGCTCCCGGCGGACACCCCGACACGGCCGCAGGCTCGAAGTGCTGCATCATCGTTACCCCGCTGACCCGTGGCCGGATGGCGACCGTCTGCAAGGATGTCGTCACTGTCACGACTCCCGGCGACTGCGTGGATGTTCTGGTGACCGACTACGGCATCGCCGTCAACCCTGCCCGTCAGGATCTCATCGACTGCCTCGACAAGGCCGGCATCAAGCATGTCCCCATCGAGTGGCTTCAGGAAAAGGCCTACGACCTCGTCGGCGAGCCTGACCCGCTGGAATGGGAGGACAAGGTCGTCGCCGTGGTCGAAGCCCGCGACGGCACCATCCTCGACGTCGTCCGTCAGGTCAAGCCCTATACCTTTGACTAAGTTCTGGGTTTAACTTCTATCACATTTATCACCGCGCCCCTCTGCATCCCATGGTGGGGCGCGGCTTCTTTTTATCCATTAGAGCCAAAAGTTATTTACAAAGTTGAATTTCTTTCATTGAATAGAAAGGATGTTTCTAATGTTAGCACTGATTGGTTTTGTTTTGATGGCTCTCCTGATGGTCTGCCTTATCAAGAGCTGGGTCAGCCCGCCCGTCGCATTCATCGGCCTGCCCCTTATCGCGGCTGTTATCGCTGGTTTCAATGCGGAAGAGATCGGCGGTTTCATTGGTTCGGGCATGAAATCCATGCTGAGCACCGCCGTCCTGTTTGTGTTCTCCATCTCTTATTTCACCCTGATGGATGAGATTGGTCTGTTCGATCCCATCATCAACTTTCTGACAAAGAAAACAGGCAAAAGCCGGATCATGGTCGTCCTCGCCATTCTGCTGACGACTTTTGTTGCACATCTGGACGGTTCTGGTGCGACGACCTATCTCATTGTCGTGCCCGCATTCCTGCCCATCATCAAGCGGATCGGCTTCCGCAAAGAAGCACTTCTCGCCCTCATCTGCGGTCCGTTCTCTGTCATGAACATCCTGCCGTGGGGCGGCCCGACCATGCGCGCCGCGACCGTCGCCGGAGTTGAGACGAGTGCGCTGTACTCCTTCATCATCCCGGGCGTTGTCGTTCTGGCAATTCTTGCATTCGTCAACGGCTTCCTCGTGAATCTGAACGAAGTCCGTCACGGCCTGACCCCGGAAAGTGCTGAGGAAATTGCCGAAGAAGCTTCTTCCAAAGCCGAAAAACGCACTTGGAAATACTGGTTCAATCTGGCTCTGACCCTCGTGATGCTGGTGTTCCTCTTCCTTGACACCCCGCTGCCCCTGTACTCCATCTTCATGATCGCCTACGCCATCGCTCTGGTCGTCAACTTCCCGGAGACCAAGACCCAGAACAAAAAGGTCAAGGAACTGGGTCAGAATGCCATGGTGATGACCGTCACCCTCTTCGCAGTCGGTATCTTCATGGGCGTTATCAGCGGAACGGGCATGGTCGACGCCATGGCGACCACGATTGCAAACATCCTGCCCGCATCGATGGCACCCCATATGCACTGGTTCATGGCACTGTTCAGCGTTCCTCTGATGATGGTCCTCGGCACGGATGCCTTCTACTATGCTCTGCTCCCCATCATCATTGGCATCGTCGCTCCTTATGGCGTTGCACCTGAGTCTGTTGCAGCGACCTTCCTGCTGACAGCCACTTTTGGCACTCCGGTCAGCCCCACCGCCCCGGCAGTCTATGTCGGCCTTGGCCTGGCGGACGTCACCATCGGCGACCACATCAAGTATTCCCTGAAATTTGTCTGGCCGCTGAGCATTGTCGCTCTGATTGCCTCCACCCTGCTGGGCGTGATCCCGTTCTGAGTTTTCCTCAACATGCAAAAAGTCCTGTGTCCGACGCTCTGGAAAAGAGCCGACACAGGACTTTCTTTTTTTTGCTTACTTACTCAGCGTCCACGGCCACCGCCGCCGCCCATACTGCGGCCGCCGCCCATTCCGCCGAGGCCACCGCCGCCACGGAACGAACCGCCACCGCCAAAGCTGCCGCCGGAGCGACCGCCATTTCTCGGAGGACGCGGGCCACGAGGACCTCTCGGGCCGCGCGGCCCACCAAAGCCCCAATCGTCATACGGCCCGCGAGGACCACGCGGAGGACGAGGCCCGCGGCGATGCCGCCAGCCGAACCAGCCGAACGGCCCCCAGTACCAGCCAAAGGAATGGCCGATGGGTGCAATAAAGATATAGAACAACGCCATCACGACGATAATCGCCGCGATCAAAGTGATCAGACTGCTCATAATCGATACCTGTGCATGGGATTCATTATAGTAGGGATCGTTCGGGGCGGATGCCGCCGGACGTTCGGCCACCGTTCCGGTGCTGCTTCCTGTGCTGGACGAAAGGGTCACGCCGTAGATATCCGCGATGGTATCCGCGACGTTCTGCGCACAGGTGACAACTGCCGCGTCGTAATCCTTCGCGGCGAAGTCGTCCTCCATCGTCTGGGCGATGGCACTGGCCTGTTTATCCAGCGTCGTGTTCCGGAAGCCGATGCCGTAGGTCAGATAATAGTCGCCGTCGACATACTCCGGAGACTCCATCACCAGAAGGATGAGCACGCCGTTGTTCTCGCTGGAACTTCCGACGCCCCAAGTATTGAACGCTTCGGTCGCGTAATCCTCGGTGGAGAGACTGCCCGTATATTCGACG
>CAVJGY010000156.1:0-3975 GCA_963648915.1 Acutalibacteraceae bacterium
GGCACTGGCTGTTGACCTGAATGTCGACGTTGGCTTCTACTTCAAGCAGAGCCGCGGCGGGACCTGCACACTGGCTTCGGCGGCGATGATGCTTCGGCGGCGCGCCTATCTGGACGGCCTGAACGATTGGGTGGATGTGACCGAAAACAGTGTTCGCTCCACGGCATGGTCGGGCGGTCTCTCCCACAGCTTTACATACAAGTCGATGCAGGTCGGCTACGGCACACTTCCCGCAGGCAAGACGGCCAAGACCGAGGCCCTCATCCAGCTGTTGGACGAGCACCCGGAGGGCATCGTTCTCTATGACCGCAGTCAGCCCCACGCAGTCCTGCTGACCGACTACACCGACGGCGTGTTCTATTGCTCTGACCCGGCAGGCAACATTTCGGCGGGTCGAGTGCCCATCTCGAGTGCCAGCGTCTCCATTGGCGGGGCGTCCTGCTACTGGTACATCGTTTCGGACAAGAATGAGACGACCGCAGAGGTCGATGAGGCTCTGACTGAGGCGGCGATTGCAGCCCTCGACGAGGTAGATCAGGAAATTCAGGCGGAGGAAGCCGCCGCAGAAGCGACCGAGGAAACCAAGTCCGACGCGTGGTCTTGGTGGACGGGATTGTTCAATTAACAGGAAAGCCTCTCACTCTGGGAGAGGTGGCGCGGCGTAAGCCGTGACGGAGAGGGCGAACAAGTAAAATTGATAATAGGACACAGTGATATGATGATTCTTTAAAACATCATTGTATCGCTGTGTTTTTTGCTTTTTGTGCACATCATCGCCCTCTCAGTCACTTGCGTGACAGCTCTCCCAAGGGGAGAGCCTAGTGCCATACCGTCGTATTCGGGAAATAATGGGACAGGATATCGAGATAGCTCTGCCCCTGTTCGGCGAGAGCTTTTGCGCCCCACTGACTCATGCCGACGCCGTGGCCGTAGCCGTGGGTCGTGATAGAAAAGGTATCGTTCTGATATTGTATCGTGAAGCAGGCACTCCGCAGGCCAAAGACCCGGCGAAGAGCTGTCCCGGTGATGCTCTGGCCGCAGACGGACAGGGAAGCAACGTACCCCGAGGCGGTCAGCTCCGGTGTACCGAACCAGCTTTCGGGGGAGATGCCGGTGGTGAAGATGCCAAGCCCGGAGGTTAACTGACTGCTGACCTGCGCGGAGGAAAAGCTGACGGTGTATTCATAGTTGTCGGCGGTGCGGTCGGTGCTGCTGTCGACCGGGACGAGGTAGGGAAGGGGAGAACCCCAGACGTTCTCACTGGCCTCGGTCGTGCCGTTCGAGATGGCAAAATAGCTCGTCCCGGCGGGCGCGTTGTCGTAGCAGACGACCTCGCTCAGGACGGAATCGACCAAGGCAGAGAGCCGGGCGTAGTTGGCCTCGTAGTCCACGCCCCAATAGCTGTGAAGGACGGCGTCGGTCAGATAGCCCTGACGCCGGGTCGGGTCGGCGGAAAGCCAGCCTTCGTCCGGAGAAGCGGCGTGGTCGCGGCAATAAAGCGCGTAGCTGTGCGCGGCGACGGCCTGCGCTTTGAGGGCTTCGTCTGGCCATGTGATGGGCATTTCGGCCGCAACAGCCCCGATGAGATAGTCCCGCTTGGATACCGAAACGACCTCCCCGGTCGACTGGTCCTTGATGAGGAAAGCGTCCGCGTCGACGGTGCTGGATTGTGGTGTGAGGACGGCGGAGGACTCCGCAGAGGAAGCGTCGGAAACAGCGGAAAACGGCTCGGACGGTGCGGTGCGAAACGCCACCTGTGCCAGCCGATATCCCGCCCAAGGGAGAAGGCTGCCGAAGAGCAGCAGCGCGGCACAGAGCAGAAAAAATGCCTTTTTCATTGGAAAGACCTCCCGGCTTTTTTCTCAGCGTATCATGCCGCCGCACCAAAAAAGCACGCAATCGGGAAAAACGCGCCTTGCATTTATTCGGCAAACGCGATATGATTATCCTATCCTATTGATAATTCGAGGACTATTATGGATCAATTGATGTTAGCTTCTTTTATTTTGAGTGGAATCCTTTTGGTGCTGTGCGGGCTGGATCTGGCATTCTTTACCGATGCGGCGACCGGACTGTGCCTGACCGGGTCGGTCTGGCTGCGGTATGCGGCACTGGCCGTGGCCGTTGTGGTGGCGATTCTGGCTGGCCGAAGGGTCAAGCTTGACCGCGATGGTGTGCGCAGTCACAGCAAGGCGGCAGGTATCGCGGCAGGCGTTGCGGCGGTCTGCTTCGCGCTTGCAGGCGTGACCCGGCTGCTGGTGGCGTTCGAGGGCGTCGGCACGGTCGTGCGTGCTCTGCTGGAGCTGTTCTGCTGGGTCTGGATGTCCCTTTTGGCGCGGAACTGGCTTCGGAAAGGGCCGTGGCATCGCCCGACCCGAAGCCTTTACCCGGCGGTGGCGGGCAGTGTGCTGTTCTATTGGTGCGTGCTGGCGCGGTTCATGGAAAACAGCTCGAGCTGGCAGCGGGTCGAGCCGACGGCGGCCGTCTGGCAGATGTTGGCCGCGCTGGTGTTCTTGTCTACGCTGGCACGGGTGCTTTATCTGCCCGAAAATGCACCCCGAAAGACCCTCTGCGCCTCGGCACTGGTGACGTTCGCGCTCTGCCTGTGCTGGGAGCTTCCGCAGGTGCTCGCCCTGCTGACGGGCGGTCTGCGCCTGAGCCGTCTGCCAGAGCTTTGCTTCGGTCTGGGGGTCTGTGCAGTCGGTGCGCTGGGCGGCATTTGCGCCGTTCGGGAGGCGAAAAAGGAAAAGGCTCATGCGCCGAAATCTGCTTCCCGACACTCTATTGGCTGAATTGCCGAAAAGAAATCACGAAAGCCGCCGAAAATCGTACAAAATCAAAAAAGTGTGAAAACAAGTTGTTAATTTTTTGGCAGGCACTTGAAAGTTTCGGCATTTTGGAATACAATAAAGACACCGTGAATTATCCGACTCAAGGGTAAGAATATTAGGAGGTATATTATCATGGCTGTTAGAGTTGCTATCAATGGTTTTGGCCGTATTGGTCGTCTGGCTTTCCGTCAGATGTTTGACGCTGAGGGTTACGAGGTCGTCGCTATCAACGACCTGACCAGCCCCAAGATGCTGGCTCACCTGCTGAAGTACGACACCGCTCAGGGTTCCTTCTGCGGCAAGATCGGCGAGGGCAAGCACACTGTCGAGGCTACCGAGGATTCCATCATCGTCGACGGCAAGGAGATCAAGATCTACGCTGTTAAGGACGCAAAGGATGCTCCTTGGGGCGAGCTGAACGTCGATGTCGTTCTGGAGTGCACCGGCTTCTACACCAGCAAGGAGAAGAGCATGGCTCACATCCAGGCTGGCGCAAAGAAGGTCGTCATCTCTGCTCCTGCAGGCAACGATCTGAAGACCATCGTCTTCTCCGTCAACGAGAAGACCCTGACCGCTGAGGATCAGGTCATCTCCGCTGCTTCCTGCACCACCAACTGCCTGGCTCCCATGGCTGACACCCTGAACAAGACCTATCCCATCGTTTCCGGTATCATGACCACCGTTCATGCTTACACCGGCGACCAGATGATTCTGGATGGTCCTCAGCGCAAGGGCGACCTGCGCCGTGCTCGTGCTGGCGCACAGAACATCGTCCCCAACAGCACCGGTGCTGCTAAGGCTATCGGCCTGGTCATCCCCGAGCTGAACGGCAAGCTGATCGGCTCTGCTCAGCGTGTGCCTGTCCCCACTGGCTCTACCACCATTCTGGTCGCAGTTGTCAAGGGCAAGGACGTCACCAAGGAGTCCATCAACGCTGCTATGAAGGCTGCTACCTCTGAGTCCTTCGGCTACAACGAGGATCAGATCGTTTCTTCTGACATCATCGGTATGCGTTATGGCTCTCTGTTCGACGCTACCCAGACCATGGTCGCTAAGATCGACGACGACACCTATCAGGTTCAGGTCGTTTCTTGGTACGACAACGAGAACTCCTACACCTCTCAGATGGTCCGCACCATCAAGT
>CAVJGY010000157.1:0-3969 GCA_963648915.1 Acutalibacteraceae bacterium
CATCATCCTCCCGAAGGATGCCCCCGAAGATACTACCAATTGGCTTCCGGTCGGTGAGGGCGGCTTCCACCTCTTCCTGCGAATTTATAAGCCAGACCAGACGGCGTTGGACAGCTGGACGCCGCCGACCATCACGGTGAAATAAAAGATAAACTGTGCGCACGATTTGTACACATTGCGGGTGTACCACGCGGGCAAAATTTAGAAGCATTTCAAAAGCAGCAATGCGGTGCTGCGAAAGCAAAAAATGAAAAGAGCATACTGTGCTCGAAGTATCATTGGGGTTAAGATAGAATGATAAAAACGACCTCTCTGTGCAGAAAAGCGGAACTGCACGGAGAGGTCGTTTGCTGTGTTTTGAGTTAGTTCAGTGCCTTCCACAAGCCATCCGTTATATCAAAAACGGCGACCTGATAATCGGCGAAGCGGGACTGGACATCCACGGTCTGGGTGCCATCGGCGGTGGTGGAGTAGCTGCCGAGGTCGAGGCCGGAGAGGGTGGGCTGAGACGACCACGGGATGAGCCGGGACTGCCAATCGTCGCCCAGCTTTTCACTGAGCGCACCATAGGCCTCTTCAAAGCCTGCGGGGTCTTCGAGGATCCAAATTTTGCTTTCCCCGTTGGCGAGGTCGGTGTTCATCTGGGTCGCGCCTGCCATCTGGCCGTTCATGTCGGTCAGGGAGGCGTTCGCACTCCATGTGTAGTTGTTCACCTGCACGACCACCACGCCGTCGCCGTTGGCATCATCGGCGTAGGACTCCAATGCGGTCTGCAAGCTCTGCACGGCTTCATCCGGCAGAGCCTCGGAAGTGACGACTGCGACCGTATAGTCCGGGTCGACCGTTGTCACAAGGCCGTGCACAACATAGACGACGCTGACAGCAAGCACCGCCGCGACCGCCACGATGCCCCAGTGATAGTACCACCAATTGGCGCGGGAACGCTTTTTCTGCTCCTGCTCGGTCAGCGGCTTGTCCGGTGTGGCCGGGCGCGGGATGGAACGAACATCCACGCCATATTCTGCCCGGAGTGCGGGGAAAAGGGTCTGCATCGCGGCCAGACCCGGAAGCCAGAACCCGAACAGCACCGCCCAGAATACACTGACCGGGAAGAGCAAGATCATGCCGCCGATGCCTGCCAAGACCAGAACACCTGCCGCGACCGAGCGGCCGGGCGAAGCCAGCAGGAGCTTTCCGGCACGGCGAAGCATCCCGCCGAGAGAAAGCGTTTCGGGCGATTCCAGCCCGAGGCCAGCGGCACAGAGCGTGCCGCCCACGGCCAGAACCAGAAAATCCAGTGCCAGAAAAACCAGCACGGCTAGGCCGGGATAATACCCCTGCTGGGCGGCGGCCTCAAACAGAAAGGCCGAGATGAAGCAGAGCAAGCCCAATAGCAGGGTGAGAAGCGAGCCGAACCCGCAGGCAGTTTTCCAGCGGGCGGCGACGGTCTGCTTTGCGCGGGGAAGCCACTGGGACGGGTCGTTTTGGAGACTGCGCAGGGAGCAGTCCACGACCAGCAAGGCCGCGATGCCGACCAGAAGTCCCGTGACGGCACTCAGAACTACGGTCAGTGGCAGAGAGAGCAGGGTGACGCCCAGCGAAACGCCGAGTGCGGCGGGCAGGCAGAGGACGCAGGCCATGAGGTTCGTGCCGAGAAGCTGGCCGAGGTCGCGCCCGACCATCTGGCAGAACCGTGCAAAGCCCTTTTTCTCCGGCTCGTTCGGGCCGACGCCCCGCCCCTCCCGGCCGTAGAGAGAATCGTACATGCTCATTTCAGTGTACCTCAGTGCCGAAGGCTTCGATTTGGGTCAGAGCCGGGAACGGGGAAGTGCCCTCGGCCTGAATGAGGTCTTTCAGCACAAGGCTCTTCACCCGCTTCGGCTCAAAGGTCACGCTCTGGGGCTTGCGGCTCTTCACAAGCGGGATTTCCAGCGTGCTTCCGTCCGAAAACTCGACCGTCGCCTTGACCCAGTAGTTGTCGTGGGGAAAGTCGGCGCGTTCGGTGATGCGCAGTTCGTCTAATAGCACCTCACGGCCGAAATCCAGCGTCAGAGCGGCGTTTGGGTCGCGGTTGATGCCCCAGCTCTGATAGGGATATTCGCCGTGGGAGCTGTTCTCGAACATGCCGTCGATGGCGTTCCGTGCTGCAAAAACGGCCTCGCCGCGGGTCTCGACGTTGGCACTTGCGTGAGGGTAGAATCCGGTGTCGCCGTGCTCATCGTAGCAGTTGAAGGCCAGATTCCGCCGGGCGGCAATCTCCTCCGGCGTGGCGAGACGGGCGCGGATGACGTGGCGGTCGCCCACAAAGCTCTTGGGCGAATAGGTGATGGCCTGTTCGCCGAACGGGATGTGGAAATTAATCTCCCGCTTCACCACATAGACCAGAGCCGCAGGCATGGTGTCCTCGAACTGGATGACGCAATACTGGCCGGGGTGGTCGATCTCCAAGGCGATACGGTCGCCGGGTTTGTAGCAGTTGGTGTAGACGAGGGAGACCTCGGTGTCGGCGTTGCAGGTCATCAGGGTATGGCCGACGTCATCTAAAACTTTCAGTTTGATGGTTTCCATAGCAGTTCTCCTTAGATAAGCTCAAGATGCAGGGTGTTTTTGAAGGACAGGGTGATTTTATAGATCGTCTCCGGCCATGCGGTGCGCAGGCGGGGGTCAGAGACCGGGATGGAAACGACAGAACCATAGACAGTTTCCGGGTCAAACCGGATGCCGCCCAGCTCGCCCACAGTGAAGCCGTCCGGAACGGGGGCGGGCTTCTGTTCGGTCAGCAGGGTCAGTTCGACCAAATCGGGATAATCGGTCTCATCGCTCAAGGTGATGCCATTTTCGTGGAGCTGAACGGTGCGGCGGTAGAAGCTCAACCCGGAAATGGGCGGGTATGCACCGGAAAGCTCTCCGGTGATGCTGGTTTCGGTGGTGTGCACGTCCCGGGCGGTGTATTCTGCGCCGGGAAGCTGCTGAACGCCGTCAAAGGTCGGCAGGTTGTGCCACTGGCTCTGCATCGTCCAAATTTCATACCGCTGGGGTGAGAAGGTCTTTTGGGTGTAGCTCTCGACGCCGATGTCGATGAGGAACGGCCTGCCGTCCTTGTAGACGGTGATGCTTCCGGTGTCGTTGTGGTTGTGACTATCGCCGTTCGAGCCAAATTTTGCGCCCAGCACCCAGCGGCCATTCCGAGCGGAGTAGACCCCGACACTGGGATACCAGACCATGCCCTGCTGGGGCTGCTTCCGGGTGCAGCCTTGCAGCTCGGATTCGGCGAAGGCGGTTGTCAGCCGATACCACAGGTTGATATGGGTGGTGGCGTCCGGATTTTGCAGGTGGTCGGGGTCGTCATCGACCCGGAAATCCTCAGCGGCCAAGGCACAGAGTGCGTCACTGCCGACGGCCTGCCCGAAGCGGTATTCCCGGGCACCGCACCGCCCGGCCAGCGGGCTGCAATCGCCGAAATTTAGATAGTACGAGCCTTCGACATGGACATTCCGGATGTACTCGGCGATGTTTTTGATTTTGGGTTCTGCAAACAGCGGGCGGAACGCGTCCGGTGCGACTGCAGACAGAATTTCCAGACAGCCCCAGAGGGTCAGTCCGGCGTGACGGTAATACTGTGCGCCCTCGTTGCAGCAGCCATCCTCGCCGTAATCCTTGAGGAAGCAGTCGAGGCTGTATGCGGCCTGTTTCAGGGCGGCCTGACGCTGCTGTTGGGTAGTGGGGAGGAGGAAAACGGTCAGGAGGACATTCTGGGTGCACCAGCTCGTCCAGTTGCACATCGGCTCATCGCCGTTGCCCATCCACCAGAAGTGGGATGTAAAGTAGGGGGTCAGGATGCGGGCGTTCAGCTCCCGCTCCATCCGGGTCGTGATGCCCGGCGCGGTGGCGTCCAGCTCGTTTTTCAGCAAATACCGGGTCAGAGCCAGAAGCTCGGCGGTCTCCGCCGCGAACAGCTCCACGATGGGG
>CAVJGY010000158.1:0-3944 GCA_963648915.1 Acutalibacteraceae bacterium
CCCTCCTCGAGGCCCTCCAGTACCGCGCCCAGGAAAAGGTCGGGGAGATTTAAAAATCAACCAGATAGAAAGAACCCCGCCGTGCATCGTTTTTCGCGACACACGGCGGGGTTCTTATTGAAGCAGCTTATGTTTTTATCGGAGAAACCGTCAGTTTCAGACCAAGCTGCTGAAAGATTTTTAGCAGAGTATTCAGGTTCGGCGTCGTTTTCAATGACTCGATTCGTGCAACCGAGGACTGCGGAATCCCACAAAGCTCTGCCAATTCTCGCTGGCTCAAGCCCATCGCATTCCGCTGTTCTACCATTGCACTTACGATTGCCGAAGCATTTTCAACTTCATCTATATCCTTCGCAATTTCCGGGTCAACCAGTCGAACATGCTCTTTGTAATCGTTCCATGTTTTCATGCGAGTCATCCCTTTCTGGCAAGCCAATCATCTCGTTCTGCTTTTGCCTTTTCGATTTCACGCCGCGGTGTTTTTTGCGACTTTTTCCTGAATTGATGAAGCAGAACATAGGTATCATCTTGAAAGTAGAAGTAAAACACCCGATTATCCCCGGGGCGAAGCTCCCAGATGCCATCTTCCAAATATTTCGTGATATTTTCTGAAAGTCTCGTTCCATTATCCTGAAGCATCTGAATATAAAACGCAATCTGCTTATGCTGTACTCTTGCATCTTTATTTTTTGCGCTTTTCTTTCGCAGATCTTCAAGAAAATTCCAAAGCTCTGAGACTCCGTCCGCTGTCTCGTAAAATTCGATCTGATACATGTAGTTTATGATTTCCTCTTCACCATTATCCTCACTCATATGATAGCACAAATGCTATCATATTTCAACTCTTTTAGAACTTTCTCCAAGTATCCGGCATGAACAGCACAAGCATCGGGAAGATCTCGAGGCGGCCTGCCAGCATATCGAAGATGAGAATGAGCTTTGCGAAGTTGGAATAGCCGCCGAAGTTCATCATCGGGCCGACCTGATTCAAGCCCGGGCCGATATTGTTCAGCGTTGCCGCGACCGAGGTGAAATTCGTCACCAAATCAAAGCCGTCCAAACTGATAAGGAACAGCGAGGCCGTAAAGATGAAAATATACGCTGCCATGTAGACATTCGTGGTGCGGATGGTCTCGTGGTTGACGAGCTTTCCGTCCATCCGGACAGGCGCGACGACCTGCGGATGAAGTGCCTGTTTCAGCTCCTTGCCCAGCGTTTTACCCAAAATCAGGAAGCGGCTGACCTTGATGCCGCCGCCCGTACTGCCGGCGCACGCACCCACGAACATCAGCATCACGAGAATCTCCTTCGAGAGGGTCGGCCAGAGGTCGAAGTCACAGCTGGAAAATCCGGTCGTGGTGACGATAGAACCGACTTGGAACGCCGCATGACGCAGAGCTTCGCCCACACCGTTGTACATGCTGTGGATGTTGGCCGTGATGATGGCGATCGCGACAAAAATCATGATGAAGTAGCCGCGCACCTCTTCGCTGGCCGCAGCGCGGCGGAAGCGGCGCATCAGCAGCAGGAAGTAGGCGTTGAAGTTGACGCCGAACAAAATCATGAAGATCGTCACGACCCACTGGATATAGGGCGAGAAGCTGGCAAAGCTGTCGTTTCGGAAGCCGAAACCGCCCGTGCCTGCCGTGCCGAACGCCGTCAGGATGGACTCGAACAGGCTCATGCCGCCCGCCAGCAGAAAGACGAATTCCAGAATCGTCAGGAAAATATAGATGCCGTACAAAATTTTCGCGGTGGACTGTACTTTCGGGACAAGCTTATCCACCTGCGGGCCGGGGCTTTCGGCCTTCATCAGGTTGACATGCGAGCCGCCCGTCAGGGGCAGCAGCGAGAGCAGAAAGACCAGAACGCCCATGCCGCCGATCCAGTGGGTGAAGCTTCGCCAGAGCAGGATGCCCTTGGGCAATCCCTCGACCTCCGGGAGGATGCTTGCGCCCGTGGTAGTGAAGCCGGAGACCGTCTCAAACAGAGCGTCCACCGGGTTCGGGATGCAGCCCGTCAGGACGAACGGCACTGCGCCCACGATACTGATGACGACCCAGCTCAGCGCGGTGCAGGCAAAACCCTCCCGCATGTAGAACACCTTACTGGACGGCTTGATGCCCTTGAGCAAAAAGCCCACCACAGCACAGAATACGGCCACCGCCAGAAAGACGCCCAGCACCATCCACTCGCCGTAAATCAGGCTGGTGATGGCGGGCAGAAGCAGCAATGCGCCCTCACAGAGAAGGATGTATCCCAGAAGGCGAAAGACTATCGCATAATTCATACGCCGCCTCCGTTAATCCTGCACGATGTCCCGCAGGTCATGCAGGCCGTGCTCGAGGGTGACGACGATGACGTTATCGCCGACTTTAATTTCATCGCCGCCGCGGGGGATCAAAATCTCGTTGCCGCGCATGATGCAGCAGAGCAGCAGATTCTTCTTAAGGTGCAGACGGCTCAGCGGAACGCCCGTGGCCTTGCTCTCCTCGTGGACAGTGAACTCCAACGCCTCAACACGGTCGTCGAGGATGCGGTAAAGGGTCTTGATGTTGTTGCCCGCCTCGTTCTGCAGGGCGCGGACATACTGGACGATGTAGTCGCAGGTCATGTACTTGGGGTAGACGATGCTTCCCAGATCGAGTCCGGCCAGAATGTCGTCGAACTCGAGGCGGTTGATCTTCGTCACCAGCTTGCCCTTGGAGTGCTTTTTCGCAAACAGGGTCAGCAGGACGTTCTCCTCGTCGATGTTCGTCAAGGCAACGAAGGCTTCGGTGGATTCCAGACCCTCCGACAGCAGGAACTCGCGGTTCGAGCCGTCCTCGTTCAAAATTTGCGCACCGGGCAGCTGCTCGGCCAGCACATTACACCGCGCCGGGTCGCGCTCGACAATTCGCACACGGACGTGATTTTCCAGCAATTCCTGACTCAGATAATACGCAATGGCACCGCCGCCGACAATGAGCGCGTTCCGAACCGGCTTGACATTCATATGGATGCGCTGGAAAAACTCGTGCGCCTTCTCCTGCGTGGCGAGGAAGGTGACCTGATCGCCGTTCTGGAGCACGAAATTACCGTTCGGGATAACGACTCCGCCGTCCCGCTCGACGGCGCAGACCAGAATGTCGCTCTTGAGGCGGGTGGGGATCTCATGGATGGCAACGCCGTCGAGGTTGGTGTCCTCGTTCAGCGCGAACTTGATGAGCCGCACCCGGCCATCCGCAAAGGTGTCGATCTTGCTTGCACCCGGGAAACGGAGCAGGTGGGAAATCTCCTTTGCCGCCGCCATTTCGGGGTTGATGATGGCCGAGATGCCGATCTGCTTCTTGATAAAATCCAGCTCATGGCTGTACGACGGGTTGCGCACGCGGGCGATGGCGTGGCAGTGGCCCGCCTTTTTCGCGAACATACAGCAGAGCAGATTCAGCTCGTCCGAGCCGGTGACTGCAATAAAAACGTCGGCTTCCTCAACGCCCGCCTCCGACAGGGTGGTGATGGAAGAGCCGTTGCCGAGAATGCTCATGACATCGTAGGATTCGCCGATGTGCTCGACCCGCGACTTGTTGGTATCCACTACGGTCACACTGTGGCCTTCCTCACTCAGCTGACGCGCCAGAGCCGTACCGACCTTGCCGCCGCCCACCAAAACGATTTTCATAGAAACGTCCTTTCTTCTTCCCGCAGTTTTCGGGAAATTCTGCCCCAGTATACCATATTTCACAAGAAAGTTCCACTGTTGCAGAAAACGCCCGGATATTTCTACCCGAGCGTTCTTTGTAGGAGAATCTTACTTCTTCAGTTTTTGTGCTTTATCCCACGCCTTAGCAACTTGGAAGACAGACACCGGGCGAGCAGGTGCAAACTCCGTGTCCTCTTCTTCGGCCGGATCGATCAGCTGGTTCTCAACAGCCCAGCGAGCAGCAGCCTGCACTTCGGAATCG
>CAVJGY010000159.1:0-3939 GCA_963648915.1 Acutalibacteraceae bacterium
GCACACTCCACACCACGCCCAGCACACTGCGGCGGTATTTGAGCTTAAAGTCGCGGCTGACGAGGTTCCACAGCAGATAGCGGTAGCACCACAGGCCATTGAACATTGCCTTGAGCTTTTTCACAGGCGATCACCACTTTTCAAAATATTCGAACTTCTGGGCAGCAAAGGGCTCGTGGAGCTTGTCCTTGGCGCTGGTCTTGTGCTCGCAGCCGCAGTCGGGCCACTGCACGTTGACGGTGGGATCGTCGTAGGGGATGCCGCCCTCGCTGGTGGGGTCGTAGACATCGGTGCACTTATAGCAGAACTCGGCAATATCGCTCAGGACGAGGAAGCCGTGTGCAAAGCCCTCGGGGATATAGAACATCTTCTTGTTCTCCTCGGACAGGGTGACGCCGACCCACTTGCCGAAGGTCGCGCTGTTGGGGCGGCAGTCGACGGCAACATCATAGACCTCGCCCTTGGTCACGCGCACCAGCTTGCCCTGCGTGTGGTTCTTCTGGAAGTGCAGACCGCGCAGAACGCCGCGGGTGGAGCGGCTCTGGTTATCCTGCACGAATTCCTTGTCGATGCCGGCCTCGGCGAACTGATCCTTCTGATAGGTCTCCATGAAATAGCCGCGGTCATCGCCGAACACCTGCGGCTCAATGACAACAACACCGGGGATCTCGGTCTGCGTAAACGTGAACTTACCCATTTTTCTGTTTCCTCTCTGTTTTCCAATTTATCGCTTTGGTTTTTTCGTTTTATGTGGAAAAGCTTTTCAGCTTTTTCGGCTTGTTAATGCTTGCTCTTTTTCCGCTTCTTTTTCTTCTTTGCCATGAACCGCACCACGGCATAGGTCACGACAGCCGCCGCCACCGTACAGCCCAGCGAAATAATGATCAGCTTCCATGCGGACTTTTTCGGGTCGACGTCCTTCGAGGTCGACAGGGTGGCGTTCGCACTCTTGGCCAGAAGCTCTTCCAATCCGCTGATATTAGCCTCGACCCGGACGCTGGTGGATTCCTGCTTTTCACCGCCGTTGACGGTGTAGACCGCGTAGACCTCCGGCTCAACGCCCAGAACATACCGGTCGGGAAGTTCCAACGCCACCGAGACGTCCGATGCCGTCAGTCCATCGGCCAGCAGAAGCCGGACGCCCGGGTCGGTGACGGTCACCGTTCCCAGCGGCGCACCGCCGCCCACAACGGTCAGTTCCTCCGAGATGCCCTGTGCGGGGACATCCGTGTAGCCCTTGAAGGTCGAGAATGCGTAGTCCAGCAGAGTACGGACGTCGTTGTACTTGTCGGTCTTGAGCCGGCTCTGCATCGTCACACAGATGAGACGCACGCCGTCCTGCTCAGCAAGGCAGACATAACTGTACCGGGCAATGTTGGTATATCCAATTTTTGAACCTAAAATCGAAGAAATATAATATCGGCTCGACCCGACCCGCATTTTGTCCTGCTGATGGAAATACCGGGTCACAGGCTGGACGTTGGTCGGCTGCATGGTGTACATCTCGTTCCGGGTGAAGAGCGTCTCAAAGCCCGGCTGGGTCAGTGCCCAGCGCAAAATTTGCGCCATGTCGTAGCAGCTGGTGTAGTGGTCCTCGTCGCTGATGCCATGGGGGTTGGCGAAGTGGGTATGCTTCAATCCCAGCTCCTCCACCTGCGCATTCATCGCAGCCACGCCGCTTTCGATCGTCCCGCTGCCGAAATATTCCGACAACAGGTTCGCGCCGTCGTTGGCACTCGCCATCATGGTGGCGTACAGGGCGTCCACCAGCGGGACTTCCTCGCCCTCCTGTAAGGCGATGTGGCTGGAATCCGTTCCCGCCAGCGAATAGACGTCCTCATGGCTGACCGTCAGCTTGGTGTTCTCCCAGTCCCCCTGTGCCTTTTCGCAGGCAAGGCCGAGGGTCATCACCTTGGTGATGGAGGCCGGGTGAAGTTCTTCGTCCATATTCTGCTGTGCGAGCACAAGCCCCGTATCGGCGTCGATGATGCAGTAGGCCTCGGTGGTCGTCAGGGTCGGCCCGGCGGCAGATGCACCCGGCACAAAGGCCGCACAGACGAAAATCAGCACCGCACAAAATGCGGCGATGTGTTTTTTCATTGATACACTCCGTTTGATTTAGATTATCTGTTTTAGTATACCACACTTTCCCGCCTCTGAAAAGATTCTCCTTCCGGAATTCACATTCCACCGCAAAGGACGGGCTGAAGCTGCCGCCCCTGCATGGCCGCGTCCAGTGCCGCCGGGAGAAGGGAGAGGTCTGCCTTCAGGCTTTGCGGCTTTCCGGCCGGGTCGTCCTGTCCGTAGGGCACGAAGAAAAAGTTCTTCCGCTGATACAGCCGGGCAATGTTCTCCCCGGACGCTCCAAGGCCATCATTGGTGGACACGGCCACCAGAGCCGGACACCCGACCCGAAGCAGACTCTTCGCCGCCAAGGTAACGGGCGTGTCGGACAGCCCCGCCGCCAGCCGCGCCAGTGTCGTTCCGGTGCAAGGCGCGATCACCAAAGCCTCCGCCTGCCTTTGCGGGCCGAGCGGCTCGACGGCCTGTAAGGTGTCCCGCACCGGATGCCCGGTCAGGGCTTCCAGCCGTTTTTTCCAGTCCTCCGCCCGGCCAAACCGGGTATCCAGCCGGGACGCCGCATAGCTCATTATCGGCAGAAGCTCCCACCCGGAGGCCACCAGACGCTCCGCCTGCTGAACGGCCGCTTCCAGCGTACAAAAGCTCCCGCAGACCGCAAACGCCGCCCGCTTGTTCTCACTCATCATGCTCCCTCCCGTTCTCTCAAGATGTCGCAAACCGTCTGCGCCACCGCCTCGCCCGCCGTTTCCGGCGCACAGACTGCCGGAAGGCTCAGCGCGTGGATGGCGTGGTGTCCCAGCCGGGATGCCGCGCCGAAATCCGTTCCGCCGGGCTTTGACGCTAGATCCACGACCAGACTTCCCGGCCGCAGATGTTCCAGCACCGTTTCGGTCAGCACCAAGGCCGGGACGGTGTTCACCACCGTGTCAAACGCCGGAGCGATAGCCGCCAGCTGACCCAGCTCGATACTCCGCAGGCCAAAGCCTTCGGCCAGTGCCCGCTGTGCCGGACGGCGTGCCGCCACCGTCACCTGCGCTCCCAGTGCCGTCAGCCGGACGCCCAACGCCTGCCCGACCGGGCCGAATCCGGTCAGCAACACCGCCGACCCGAACAACGTCCGTTTCCGCTCCCGCATCAAAATCGCAATACAGCCCTCTGCGGTCGGGATGGCGTTCCGCACGGTCAGCTCCTCCCGGGCGAAGTAATCCACCAGCTCAACGCCCGCTTCCTGCGCGATCTCCCGTGCCTGTTCCGATATCTTTCCACCCAGAGCCAGCGTTCCCGGCCTTGCCGCCCGCAGAAGCTCCGCCAGCGGCGTTTTTGCCTCGTCCAACGGCAGAGGAAGCAGAATGTAATCCGCCAGTGCGATCTCCTCCGACCCGTCCACTCGGTATCCTGCCCTTGCCAGCGCACGCCCTGCCGCCGCCTGCCGCGCGTCCGAGCCCACCACCACAAACCGCTTTTGCTCCATCACCCGCACCCCCAAGCATTTCGCCATTCTATGCCGGGGAAGAAATTTGCGTGCAATAAAAAATCACCTGTATCACACCCTGATTTTTTAGAATCAGAGGTAGGGTACAGGTGAACTTAGTTTTGTTTTTTAACGAAAAATCGTTCTTTGTAGCTTAGCGTTAAAAATCAAGCAGAACGCTTCGTATCGAGGCTCTTCACCTCTTCGACGGGAAGCTTCGTATATTTTGCTATCTGCTCATACGGAAGGCCATCTGCAAGCATCGACAAAGCTACATCCACAGCCTTTTCATGAACTGTCTCATCTCTCATAATCTCCAGTGCTCTGCACATGGTCGTCACTCCCTTCGTGTCCTCTTTAAAGTATTTTACCCGTTCGGCCAAGAC